>JAVMKJ010000108.1:0-3926 GCA_031732855.1 Candidatus Competibacter sp. | reverse complement strand
CGCGACCCATACCTACCACCTGGCGGGCTCCAGACGCGACCCATACCTACCACCTGGCGGGCTCCAGGCGCGACCCATACCTACCACCTGGCGGGCTCCAGGCGCGACCCATACCTACCACTTCGGGGGATTCCGACGAGCGAAGGGCGCGATCGCCCGGGGGGCGATGCCTAGCGTTTGCGAATTCCCGTCGACCGGCGCGGGCTGGCGGTTTCGACGGCTCCGATTTCGGTCTCCATCTGATCGATGTTGTCGGATTGCCGCTTGTTGGCGGCCTTGATTTGACTGACGAACCGGGGATCGGGAGTGATGGTGTAGGCGACATCGAGAATGCGCCCCCGCTCCCCTCTCCTGCCTTCCCGGCTGAAGGACATCAACATTCCCTTGCTCCTGAGTTCTTCGAGAGATTCGTCGAGCTTGCGGATGGCGTCCCGTTGCCGGGTGTATTCCAGCAGCCCGCTGTCCCGCTGCACGGTCGAGAACAGAATGGTGTAGGGCTGCATGAGGTGGGCGTTGATGTAATTGTGGGCCAGGCGCTTGTGCAGCCATCGGGAGAGCTGCGTGGTGTGCGACATCATGGTGTGGTAGTCGAACTGACGGAAATTCAGCGCCTGGATGCTGCGGGTCACGAGCGGGTTGAAATGCGCCACCCACCTTGCCTTCGGATCCTCGCGGTAACGGTGGCGGCTGACCCGCAGCAGCCCGGCCAGAATGGGGGACTTGTAATCGCCGCTACCGTCGGCGGCCACGATCTCGATTCGGGCTCCCGCCATGATGTCGAGGCTCTCGACCACCTCCTGATAAGACAGGGAGTGACCCCGGCGCTGTAGTTCCTTGCGCAGCATGTGCAGGGTGAAGACGGTCCCGCTTTCCTGGGTTTCCAGAAAACCGTAATGCTGTTCGGCCGCGATCTTGCGCAGGGCGTCCTCCACCAGCTCCTCCCGGGCGCTCGGATAGAATTCCTTGTCGTTGCCCTCCTCGTCGGTCAGCCGGGCAGGCCTGACCCTCACGGTGAAGATACGGCCCCGGTATTCGAAATCGCGGTCGACGGTCGGCAGCAGTCCCCTCTCCCGTTGTTTGGTCATTTCCTGCCGGGACATGAAGTATTTCGGTACGCCATCCCACAGCTCGATGGTGTTGGAAAACTTGTCCCGCTCGCTGTCGGAGTTGCACAGAAAACTCTGGAAAAGCGAAAGCTGCTTGGCGGTGAAGGATTCCGGCGATGGCGGTTTTATCTTCTTGATGTCGTGAGCCATGGATGGGGCAAAAGCGCGGTTTCCGGTCGGGGATATGTCTTTAACGTTACAAGACCGTCGACTTAAGTCAAGTTGGGAAGCATGACGGAAGGAGCGGCGCGGATGCCTGGATTTCGGTTCAGTCCGCCGATTTGACTTTGCGGATGTTCAGCTTCTGCATTCGGGAACGCAGAGTGCTGGGGTTGAGGTCCAGGATCGCGGCCGCGCCCTGTTCGCCCTCGATCGCCCAGCGGGTGCGTTCCAGAACCTTCAGGATATACGCGCGCTCCATCGCTTCGAGCGAGCCCAACGATTCTGGCGCGCTCTTCGCCTCCCGATCGTCGAGGCGGAGTTCCAGCGCGTTGTCGATTTCCAGCAAGGGGCCGCGGGCGAGAATGGTCGCCCGTTCGATCACGTTTTGCAGTTCGCGGATATTGCCCGGCCAGGAATAACGCTGTAACCGCTCGCAGGCCCGGGGCGACAGGTCGCGAATCGACTTGCCCATCTTCCGGGCGAACTTGTCCAGGAAATAGCGGGCCAGCAGCGGAATATCGGTCGGACGTTCGCCCAGCGACGGCAGCCGGATGGGAAATACGTTCAGCCGGTAATACAGATCGGCGCGGAACGTTCCCTCCTTGACCATCTTGTCCAGTTCGCGATTGGTGGCGGCGACGAGCCGGACGTCGACCTTCAGGGTCTGGTTGCCGCCCACCCGCTCGAATTCCTGATCCTGCAGCACGCGCAGCAGCTTGGCCTGGGCGCCGGCGGTCAGTTCACCGACTTCATCCAGGAACAGGGTACCGCCGTCGGCCATTTCGAAGCGGCCCTTGCGCTGGCAGGTCGCGCCGGTGAACGCGCCCTTTTCGTGGCCGAACAGCTCGCTTTCCACCAGTTCGCCGGGCAGGGCGGCGCAGTTGACCGGTACGAACAGCTTGTCCCGGCGGTCGCTCAGGTCGTGAATCGCCCGGGCGATGACGCTTTTGCCGGTGCCGGTCTCGCCGGTCAGCAGTACGGTGGAGTCGGTTCCCGCCACCTGCTCGGCGTAGGCGAAAGCCTCGCGCATGGCCGGCGATTCGCCGACGATGTGACTGGGGCCGAGCCGGGTCTTGATCTCCTCCTGCAGATAGACCTTTTCCAGTTGCAACTGCCTGAGGGTTTCCTCCGACCGCCAGCGCTCGGTCACGTCGCGCAGGATCACGGTGTAGAACCGCTGGCCTTCGATCTCCAGCGGCGAGAGCGTGGCCTCCACCGGGAATTCCTCGCCGTCGTGGCGTCGGGCCGTCAGCCCTTCGGGCGCCCACAGTTGCCGGGAACTCACGGTGGCGGGTTGCACCGCCAGACAATAACCCTTGAGCAGGTTGCCGAAACGCTTGGAGAGGAAGGGCTCGAACGGTTGGCCGACCACCTGCGTCGCCCGGCAGCGGAAGATCTTTTCGGCGGCCGGATTGAACAGCGTGATGCGCTGCCCGGCGTCGATGGTGACGATGGCGTCCATGGCGCTGGCCAGCACGCTGGCCAGGCGTTCCTCGCTTTTGCGGAGCGCCTGCTCGGCCCGTTTGCGCTCCAGTTCCACCCGCGCCCGGGCGGCGAAAATGCGCAGCAGCGCCATCCCCCGGAATTCCTTCAGCATCGGCTGGTCGTGCATGACGGCCAGGTGGCCCATCATGGCGTCCCCCGATTCGGATATCAGCGGGACGCCGAAATAACTCTCGATTCCTAGGTCCTTGAGTTCCGGATGGCGGGGGAACATCTCGTACACCTTGCTGGTGTAGTACACCGTCTCGCCCCGGATCACGACCTCGCAGGGGGTACCGTCCAAATCGAATTCAATGTTATCGATAGGCTTGCCATCGAACCAGAATGCCAGGGTTCGCACCCGGTTTCCGCTCTCCAGCAGTTCGCTCACGAAGGCGTGGCGTACGTTGAGAGCCAGGGCGAGTTCCCGGACCAGCGCGTTAAAGAACTCCGTGCCGGTGGCGGTGGCGGTGCCTTCGACCAGGGAACGCAAGGCCAGGTGCATGGCGTCCCGCTCGTCGGCGGATAGCAGCTCGGGGTCGCTGCGCGGGACGTGTTGTTTTTCAGCGGGTTGCGCAACGGTTCCATTCATCCAGTAACTTCCTCTTGACGGCGTTGTCGTCGAAAATTCTCTGGGTCAATCGAACAGTTTAGATTGGACCGCGCGGTCGGACGACGACATGGTTGATTTTTCCCGTTACCCCGATCTCATCCCCAACCCCTCTCCCGCCGGCGGGAGAGGGAAGCGAGCGGTTAGCGACGGTTGCGGGGGATCATTTCGAGTTGAAGCCGGCCTGAATTTCCTTTGCGTCCAATACCCCATCCTTGTTGGTGTCCATCTTGGTCCACGCCGCCATGTCGTTGCTGTGCTTCATGTATTCATCCTTGGTGATCATGCCGTCGTTGTTGGCGTCCATGATCTTCGCCGTCGACATGTTGAAGGGCTCGGCGAAAGCGGTGCTCAGGGCCAGACCGGAAATCAGGACGAAAGTCAGTTGGGTCGACATTTTCATTGCCATCTCCTCGTAATGTGGATTTGAGTGCTTGGGTTGTACTGCCGAATTGATGATTAGCAAGGGCGATGCCAGCATCGCGCGAACGGCGATCCAGTCAAAAATGTAATTATTTACAATATGTTGGTTTGTTGTTCGAAATATGGCGGAGTCCATCGGCCGC
>JAVMKJ010000107.1:0-3928 GCA_031732855.1 Candidatus Competibacter sp. | reverse complement strand
GTGCGGAACCGCCCGACCGCGCCGCGCGTAAAAATCCGCCACGAATCCCGCCAGCCGATTCGCGGCGATGGCCGCCCGCAACTGGCGCATCAGGTCCTGGTAGTAATACAGGTTGTGGATCGTATTGAGTCGCGCGCCGAGGATTTCCCGGCAATGATCCAAATGGCGCAGGTAGGCGCGGCTGTAGTGCCGGCAGGCATGGCAACCGCAGGTTTCGTCCAGCGGCCGGGTATCGGTACGGTACCGACTGTTGCGGATGCGGATGTCGCCGTGATGGGTGAACAGATGGCCGTTGCGGGCGTTGCGGGTCGGCATCACGCAGTCGAACATATCCACGCCCCGGAGCACCGATTCCACCAGATCCTCCGGCTTGCCGACCCCCATCAGATAGCGCGGCGCGTCCTCGGGCAAGAGCGGCACGGTGCAATCGAGCATCGCCAGCCGCTCGGCCAGCGGCTCGCCGACCGCCAGCCCGCCGATGGCGTAGCCGTCGAAACCGATGTCCCGCAGACCTTCGGCCGAGACGCGCCGCAGATGCGGATACATGCCGCCCTGGACGATGCCGAACAGCGCCGCCGGGTTGTCGCCGTGGGCGACCTTGCTGCGCCGCGCCCAGCGCAGCGACAGCTCCATGGACTTTCGCGCTTCGGTTTCGGTGGCGGGGTAGGCCGTGCATTCGTCGAAGATCATCACGATGTCCGCGCCGAGCGCGCGCTGTACCGCCATCGATTCTTCCGGTCCCAGGAACACCAGACCGCCATCCACCGGCGACTGGAACTTCACCCCGGCTTCGGTGATCTTGCGGATCGCGGCCAGGCTGAAGACCTGGAAGCCGCCGGAATCGGTGAGGATCGGCCCGTCCCAGTGCATGAAGCCGTGCAGGCCGCCGTGATCCTGGATGATCGCCGTGCCGGGTCGCAGCATGAGGTGAAAGGTATTGCCGAGGATGATGTCGGCACCGCTGGCGCGCAGCTCCTCCGGGGTCATGGCCTTGACCGTGCCGTAGGTGCCCACCGGCATGAACGCCGGCGTTTCCACCGTGCCGCGCGGAAAGGTCAGGCGGCCACGGCGGGCAGCGCCGTCGGTCTGGAGGAGTTGAAAGCGCATGGAATTTCAAGCACCGTATTATTTCGGTTTGGTCGGGAAGGGCGCTATCTTGACGGGATGAAACCGGTCTGACAAGGCGCGACCGGTCATCACGCCGAGAGGAGAACCTCGCATGAAAACCGGGCACGTATTGATGGCCGCGATGATGGGGTGGGTCGGGTATTCGGCCGGTTTGGCCTTTGCCTTGGACGTGGAGCGGGTCACGGTCGGACCGGCGACGTTTGAGGTGGAGGTGGCGAACACTCCCCAGGAGCGCGCGCGCGGCCTGATGTTTCGCCGGGAACTGCCCAGCCACCGGGGAATGTTGTTCGTGCAGTCGCCGGGCCCGGCGGCGTTCTGGATGAAGAACACGTTTATCCCGCTGGACCTGCTGTATTTCGATGCCGATGGACGGTTGCTCCAGATCGAAGCGGGCGTGCCGCCTTGCGCGACGCCGGACTGCCCGGTTTATCCCAGTGCCGCGACGACGGTGCGCTACATTCTGGAGATCAACGCCGGCGAGGCGGCCCGGCGCGGTATCCGGCTCGGGGATCGGCTGCGGCTGGAGTGAGGCGCGCCGCCCTCTAAGGGGCGCGTCCGGTGCGGTCGATGGCGAACGATGGCGGTTCGTGGCCAACAGTTCCCTATTCCGTGACAGGAAATTGCTTCAAAATGCTGGTTGATTTCCGACCCGCCAACCGGTGATGCCCATGACTGGCGACTTACCCGATTTTATCCGCTGCGGCCGGGCGCTGTGCGGCGACCTGACCCAAGCCGAACGGCGCGAGTGGTGGCTGGCCAACGGGTTGGGCGGCTATGCCGCCGGCACCGTGGCCGGCACCCTGACCCGGCGCTACCACGGTCTGCTGATTGCGCCGGTGCGGCCGTCGCTGGGCCGCTGGCTGGTGTTCGCCAAGGCCGATGCCACTCTGGTGGACGGCGACCGGGAAATCTCGTTGTTCAGCAACCGCTGGGCCGGCGGCGTGATCAGCCCGCACGGCTACGTCCACATCGAATCGTTTCGCCTGGAAGGGCGGATGCCGGTCTGGCGCTTCGCGGTGGGTGACATCGCGCTGGAGCAGCGCGTCTGGCTGGAGCCGGGCGCCAATACCACCTACGTTGCCTGGCGGCTGGCGCCGGAGTGCGCCGACGACGATCTGAAGCTGCGGGTCCGGCTGTTGGTGAACGGCCGCGACCATCACACCAGGACCCGGATGAGTGAGTTCCAGCCCGTGTTGGAGGCGCCCGAGCCGGCGCTGCGGCTGGTCCACACCGGGGACTTCACCCTGCGGCTGTGGGCGCGCGGCGGTTTCATCGCCGATGGCGTGAGCTGGTTCGAGAACTACGACCTGCCGGTGGAACACGAACGCGGTCTGGCGCACCGCGATCACCATTTCTGCCTGGGCGAGGCGGTGCTGGACTTGCGCCCTGGCGTTTGGATCGGCGTGGTCGCCAGCCTGCACGAGGAGGTATCCCTGGATCTGGAGGCGGCGATGCGCCGCTTTTTGGCGCGGGATGCCGGGCTGCTGGCGCGGGCCGAGTCGCGAGCGCCGGAACTGAAGAGCGCTCCGGACTGGGTGCGGCAACTGGTGCTGGCGGCGGACAGCTTCCTGGTGGCCCGGCCGCTGCCGGATTTGCCCGAGGGCGAGTCGGTGATCGCCGGCTATCCCTGGTTCGGCGACTGGGGCCGCGACACCATGATCGCCCTGCCGGGATTGACCCTGGCCACCGGCCGCGCCGACACCGCCCGCCGCATCCTGCTGACGTTCGCCCGCTTTGCCGACCAGGGCATGTTGCCCAACCTGTTTCCCGCCGCCGGCGAGCCGCCGGCCTACAATACCGCCGACGCGGCGCTGTGGTACGTCGAGGCCTGGCGGGCCTATCTGGAGGCCAGCGCCGATACCGAAACCCTGGCCGAGGCGTTTTCGGTCCTGCAGGAGATCGTCGCCTGGCACGTGGCCGGCACCCGCTACGGCATCGGCCTGGACTCGAGCGACGGGCTGTTGCGGGCCGGCGAGCCGGGCCTGCAACTGACCTGGATGGACGCCAAGATCGGCGACTGGGTGGTGACGCCGCGGGTGGGGAAGCCGGTGGAAATCAACGCGCTCTGGTACAACGCGCTGCGGAGCGTGGCCGAGTTCGCCCGGCGGCTGGGTCAGTCGCCGGGCTTCTACGACGATCTGGCGGATCAGGCGCGCCATGGGTTCCGCCGCTTCGTTCGCCCCGATGGCGAGGGGTTGTTCGATGTGCTGGACGGCCCCGACGGCGACGAGGCGCACGTTCGTCCGAACCAGTTGCTGGCGGTCAGCCTGCATCACAGCCCGCTCGACCGGGCGGCGCGGCGGGCCGTGGTGCGGGTGTGCGGCCGGGAACTGCTGACTTCCTATGGGCTGCGCTCGCTGGCGCCGCGCCATGCCGAGTTTCGACCCTACTATATCGGCGACGTGCGGGAACGCGACGGCGGCTATCACCAGGGACCGGTCTGGGCCTGGCTGCTGGGGCACTACGCCCTGGCCGACTACCGGGTCCACGGTCGCGCGGAAGCGGCGCAGGCCTGGCTGGAGCCGATTCGCGATCATCTGGCGGACGCCGGGCTGGGCACGGTGAGCGAAATTTTCGACGGTGCCCCGCCGCACGATCCGCGCGGCGCGCCGGCGCAGGCCTGGTCGGTCGCCTGCGTGCTGGAAGCCTGGCAACGGCTGGAGCGGCTCGAGGGCGAGCAGTGCCCGTTGCCACCGGCGGTGGATTGAGAGGGTTTCTTCGACAGTCCCCTGTTTAAAACTTAAAACTTAGAACCTGTACAAAAACTCCCCTCTCCCTCCGGGAGAGGGGTTGGGGGTGA
>JAVMKJ010000106.1:0-20739 GCA_031732855.1 Candidatus Competibacter sp. | reverse complement strand
TGATCTGCCACGCGCTGTCCGGCGACCATCACGTCGCCGGCTATCACGAGGACGCTGGTCCCGGCAAGCCGGGCTGGTGGGACAACTGCATCGGTCCCGGCAAGCCGATCGACACCCGCGAGTTCTTCGTGATCTGCTGCAACAACCTGGGCGGCTGCAAGGGCTCCACCGGTCCGACCTCGATCAACCCGGAAAACCGCAAGCCCTACGGCCCGGATTTTCCCATCGTCACCGTCAAGGACTGGGTACGCAGCCAGGCCCGGCTGGCCGACCGGCTCGGCGTCCGGCAGTGGGCGGCGGTGATCGGCGGCAGCCTCGGCGGCATGCAGGCCATGCAGTGGACGATCACCTTTCCCGAACGGGTGCGCCACGCGCTGGTGATCGCCGCCGCGCCCCGGCTGTCGGCCCAGAACATCGCTTTCAACGAGGTCGCCCGGCAGGCCATCCTGTCCGATCCCGATTTCCACCACGGCCATTACTACGACTTCGGCGTGGTGCCGCGCCGCGGGCTGATGATCGCCCGGATGCTGGGCCACATTACCTACCTGTCCGACGAGGGCATGCGCGCCAAATTCGGCCGCGAACTGCGCGAGGGCCGACCCAACTTCAACTTCGACACCGAGTTCGAGGTGGAAAGCTATCTGCGCCACCAGGGCAAGGCCTTCGTGGACCGTTTCGACGCCAACACCTACCTGCTGATCACCAAGACCCTCGACTATTTCGACCCGGCGGCCGACTTCGACGACGATCTGTCCGTGGCTTTCCACCGGGCGCAGGCGCATTTCCTGGTGATCGCCTTCACCAGCGACTGGCGATTCGCGCCAGCCCGCTCGCGGGAGATCGCGCGGGCGCTGGTACGGGCCGGACGCGAGGCGAGCTATGCCGAAATCCCCTCCGAATACGGCCACGACGCCTTTCTGATGCCGATCCCGGCATACCACGAGGTGTTGCGCAACTACCTGACGCGGGTCGCCCGCGAGGTGAACGCTCATGCGGCCTGAACTGGAGCTCATCAGCGAATGGATCCGGCCCGGTACGCGGGTACTGGATCTGGGCTGCGGCGACGGCGCCCTGCTGGCCTACCTGCGCCAGCACCGGCAGGTCGGCGGCTACGGCCTGGAAATCGACACCACCAACATTGTCAAATGCATCCAGGCCGGGGTAAACGTCATCCATGCCGACCTGGAAGCGGGGCTGGAGGACTTCGGCGACAGCAGTTTTGACTACGTGATCATGACGCAAACCCTGCAGGCGGTGAAACACACCGAGGCGTTACTGGACGAGATGCTGCGGGTCGGCCGGCAGGGCATCGTGACCTTTCCCAACTTCGGCTTCTGGCGCTGCCGGGTGCAGATCGCCCTGCAAGGCTTCATGCCGGTGGTCAAGACCCTGCCCTACCAATGGTACGACACGCCGAACGTCCATCTCTTCACCATCCGCGATTTCGAGGAGCTGTGCCATCGCAAGCATATCGACATCCTGCAACGCATGGTGCTGGATCACGCCCACCGTCCCCGGGTGGGACCGCGGCTGTGGCCCAACCTGCTGGGCGAAATCGCCCTGTACCGACTGGGCCGCGCCTGAGCCCATCGCCCGCCACCGCTGGCAGGGTCGAATTTCGGAGATACCGATGCTGACAAGCCGATTCGTTTCTTACCACCCTCGACGCCCGATCCCATTCGCCCGCCCGTCCGGCTCTTACCACCCTCGACGCCCGATCCCATTCGCCCGCCCGTCCGGCTTCACCCTGATCGAAGTGATGGTGGTGGTGGTGATCCTCGGCATTCTGGCGGCCGTGGTGGTGCCCAGGATCATGGACAACCCCGACAAGGCCCGCGTGGTCAAGGCCAAGCAGGATATCCGGGTGATCAAGAACCAGTTGGATCTGTACCGGTTGCACAACTACCGCTATCCCACCACCGAACAGGGGCTGGAGTCCTTGGTGCGGAAACCCGCCGATGCCCCGCACTGGCAGGATGGCGGCTACCTGGAAAAGCTGCCCAAGGATCCCTGGGGCAAGCCGTATCTCTATCTCAGCCCCGGCCAGCACGGTGACATCGACATCTATTCGCTGGGCGCCGACGGCCAGCCCGGTGGCGAGGGCGTGGACGCCGATGTCGGCACCTGGAATCTGGATGAATAGTGAAGCGGTTGAGACAATAACGCTCTGAGACGTTGCAATGACCACGCCGTCGCGCGGCTTCACGCTGTTGGAAATCATGGTGGTCCTGGTGTTGATCGGCATCATCACCAGCTTTGCCCTGCTATCGGCCGGCGGCGGACCGATGGATCGGCTGGCGGAGGAAGGACGGCGGTTGGCGGCCCTGATCGAGCTGCACCAGCAGGAAGCCATTCTGAGCGGCGAGCACCGCGGCATCCGCTTCGCCCGCAACGGCTACGCCATCCTGAGCCAGGATGAAGCAGGCGATTGGCGTCCGCCCGCCACCACCGACACGCTGATGATCCAACGCCAACTGCCCGATGATCTTGCCCTGGGACTCTGGGTCGAGGGCCGCCCGGCCGACACCCACACCGCCGGCGGACCGCAAGTTCTGCTGCTGAACAACGGCGAGGCCACGGAATTCGTCACGGTGTTTGGCCTGGCCGACGCCCGGGGACCCGACGCGCCGTTGTACCGGGTCGCCGGCGATGCCCTGGGCCGGCTGAAGATCGGAGAAGTCAAACGGTGAAGCGATGAGGCGCGCGGTCGGGTTCACCCTGCTCGAAGTGTTGGTGGCGCTGGCGGTGCTGGCGATCGCCATGGGCGCGATCATCCATGCCGCAACCCAGAGCATCGCCAATACTGCCGAACTGCGCGATCAGACCTTCGCCGGTTGGGTCGCCCTCAACCAGATCAACCAACTGCTGCTCGACAGCAATCCTTGGCCCGCCGAAGGCGTCCGCAAGGGCAACGCCGATCTCGCCAACCGGACCTGGCATTGGGAGGCGCGCTTCGCCAAGACCGACGATCCCGACCTGCGGCGGCTCGAGGTCTCGGTGCGAGCGACCGAGAACGCTCCAGCGCTGAGCACTCTGGTTGCCTTCAGGGCCAACCCCCCCTCGGATCGATCTTCCACGGACGGGTCCGCCAGGAATCCATCCGCCAGGAATCCATCCGCCAGGAATCCATCCGCCAGGAATCCTTCCCGGACCTCTCCGCCATGAACGCCCCGGCGCGCGGCTTCACCCTGCTGGAACTGCTGGTGGCCTTGGCGGTGTTCGCGATCCTGGCCGCCGCCGCCTACGGTGGCCTGCGCAACGTGCTTTTCACCCGCGCCGCCGTGGAGGCGGAAAACCGCCGGCTGGCGGCGGCGCAATTGACGTTCCACCGGTTGGAACAAGACATCGAGCAAACCGTGCCGCGCGGCATCCGCGATGAGTACGGCGACCCGCAACCTGCCTTGCTCGGCGGCGAACTGGCCGGCGAGGTGCTGATGCTGACCCGCGCCGGCTGGGACAACCCGCTCGACCAGCCGCGCGCCAACCTGCAACGAGTCGCCTACCGGCTGCGGGATGGCCGGCTATGGCGGCTGCACTGGGACGTGCTGGACCGGGGCGGTCCAATCGAACCGCGCGAGATCGTTCTGCTCGACCGGGTACGGGAGTTGCGGGTACGGTTTCTGGACCCCGACGACACCTGGCGAAACGACTGGCCGCCGCCCGCCAGCGACGAGAATCGCAAACAGCAACCCGATCCCCTGCCCCGCGCGGTGGAAATCAGTCTAACCCTGGAGGACTGGGGTGAAATCACCCGTCTGCTGCCCCTGCCCGGCTGATACCCGATCGGGATCGTGTGACAATCCGTCCGATTCCCCGCAAGCAAGCCTTCCCTCCCTCCCTCGGAGGGGAGGAGGAGTTGGCCGTTCGGCCAAGGCTCTCTTCCCCCTTGCGGAGGTGGTGTGGGGTGGGAGGTCGAAACGGTTGGTCCGGCAAAAATGCAACGCGACGCAGAAACGGCATCAGGCCGGCGTCGCCCTGATTACCGTATTGCTAATCGTGTTCATCGCCGCCATCGCCGCCGCCAGCCTGGCCACGATACAGCAACTGGCGATCCGCCGCGGCACCGTGCTCCGGCACCAGCAGCAGGCCAGACTGTACACCCTCGGCGCCGAACAGTGGGCGGCGCTCGTCCTGATGCGCGACCGCCAGAACAACACCATCGATCACCTCGGCGAAGAGTGGGCCAACCTTCCGCTCGCGCTGCCGATTAAGGGTGGGATGCTATCGGGCCAAGTTCGCGACCTGCAGGGCTGCTTCAACCTGAACAACCTGTGGCAGCCGGCGCCGGGCGAACGACCGGCGCTTTCCCACAATGACGAACGGGATTCATCGCCGCAACAGAACGACGATCAGAACCAGGCCGGGGACGGCCAGGATACCAAAGCGAATTCGCCATCGGCCAAGCCCCGGCCGCCGACGCCGGGCGACCCCCGCGACCCGCAATCCGGCAAGGGGGGTCTCAATCAGGCCCAGATCAAGATCCTGCAACGCCTGCTGACCAGCCTGGAACTGAAACCGGAACTGGCCCAGGCCATCGCCGACTGGATCGATCCCGACTCGGACACGCTGTTTCCCGACGGCGCCGAGGACAGCAACTACACGGTCCAGACTCCACCCTATCTGGCTGCCAACCGCCCGTTCGCCAGCATCTCCGAATTGCGGCTGGTCAAGGGCGTCGACCGGGAGATTTACAACAAACTCGCGCCGCTGGTCTGCGCTCTGCCGCCCGGCACCCCACTCAACGTCAACACCGCCCCGGCACGGGTGTTGGCAGCCCTGGGTGAAGGAGTGGAGGCAACCGATTTGGAACGCCGGAACGAAGGCCAGCCCGCCACACACTACGAGAACGTGGACGAATTCCTGAATGCGGCGAAACTCACCGTCGATGCCCAGATCAAAACTCTGCTAGGCACCAGCAGCGAGTATTTTTCCTTGCGAGCCGAGGCCCGGGTGGGCGACGGGCGCGCGATGCTATACAGTACGTTCCATCGTGACGACAACGGCGTCCGCGTCCTGCGACGCAGCTTTGGCAATCAGGACTGAACCGACGTGCCGGCCCCGCTACTCTTCCTCCGTTTGCTTTCCCCCGATCAGGCCGAATGGCTGCGCTCCGACGGTACGGTCGAACGCGGCCCGCCGTCCGAGCTGGTGGTTCGGATCGACGGTGCACGGTTGATCTTGGTCGCGCCGGGCGAAGCGGTCACCCTGCACTGGATTTCCCTCCCCGCTCGCAAACGAACCACCTGGGCTCGGGTCGTTCCCTATGCGCTGGAAGACCAACTGGTCGATGATATCGAGGCGCTGCATTTCGCGCTGGGCAACGCGCTGGATGATGGCCGCCTGCCGGTCGCCGTGGTCGCTCACGCCGCGCTGCGCGCCTGGCTGGACAGTTGCGGTCGGGCGGGGCTGACCCCGGCCGCCGTCGTTCCCGACCTGCTGCTGCTGCCCTGGCGGGAGGGCGCCTGGAGCGTGCTGCTGGACGGTCGGAGGGCGGTGGTGCGCACCGGCCGCTGGGAAGGCTTCGCGACGGAACGGGATACGCTGGATCTGTTGCTGAATCAGGCTCTGGCGGAAGCCGGCGACGCCAAACCCCGGGGTCTGCGGGTCTGGGGCGATTCACCGCCGCACCTGACCGAAATCGATGTGGAGTTGCAGGTCGAGGACAGCCAGCCCGAACCGCTCCGGCTCCTGGCGGCTGGCTATCAGCCCCCCACCGCGCTCGACCTGATGCAGGGCCCCTACAGCCGTCGAGCGCAATGGGGTCGCTGGCTGCGACCTTGGCGCGTGGCGGCTGTGCTGGCCGGATTGTGGCTGTTGGTGCATGGCACCGCGCAGGTTTACGATCACTGGCGGCTGCGGCGGGAACTGGTGACGCTGCGGACCGAGATGGAAGGGGCCTACAGGGATGCCGTACCGGGCGCCACCCGGATCGTGAACCCCAGGGTACAACTGGAAACCCGTCTGCGGGAACTGAAGCCTGGCGCCAGCGGCGGCGGATTCCTCCAACTGCTGTATCGAGGGGGACAACCGATCACCGGTTTTCCGGAGTTGACCCTGCGCGGCTTGAGCTATCGCGACGGGCAACTGGACCTGGCGCTCGAAGGCGGCAATCCGGCGGTGCTGGACCGGCTCCGGCAGCAACTCAACCAGCAGCCCGGCTTGCAGGCGGAAATGCGCACCACCCAGCGCGAGGGCCAGGTGGAAAGCAGGGTCACCCTGAAAAAGGCATCCTCATGAAAGCCTGGTGGGAAACCCTGAGCGTCCGCGAACGCGGGCTGATCGCCAGCGGGATGATACTGGCGCTAATCTTCCTGATCTACGTGCTGGCGTGGGAACCATTCCGGACCAGCGACCGCCAGCTGCGGCAGAGCGTCGCCGCGCAGCGCGCCGACCTCGCCTGGATGCGGCAGGCGGCCCAGGAGATCAAACGTCTCGACGCGGGGGGCAACCGATCCAAATCCGCCCCAGACGGCCGCTCCCTCCTGACCGTGGTGGATCAGACCGCGCGGGCGGGCGGACTGGAAACCGCCTTGAAGCGGATCGCTCCGCAGGGCGACGACAAGCTCAGCATCCAGCTGGATGGGGTGGAGTTCGACAAACTGATCCCCTGGCTGGACACCTTGGAGCGCGAACACCACATCACCATCGTCAACCTCAGCGTGGATCGCACCGGCGTCGGCGGACTGGTCAATGCCCGCGTCATCCTGCAAGGCGCCCGACCATGAAACCGATTCTGGGCTATGGCCTGTTGGGGCTGCTGGCATTCCTGTTGTCTCTGGTGCTGCTGGCCCCGGCCACTCTGGTCACCGATCTGCTCGGCGAGCGATCGTCCGGTTTCAGCGTGCGAGGGGCCGAGGGAATGGCAACCGACGGCTCCGTGCAAGGCTTGCGCTGGCGCGGTACCCACATCGAACGGCTGAGCTGGGCTTGGCGGCCGCTGGCGCTCTTCGCGGGATGGCTGGAATTCAGACTGGACGTCGGCGATCCCGAGGCTAAACTGACGGGAGACGTCGCGGTGGGATGGGACCGCCGGTGGCGACTCCGGGATCTGGCCGGCCGCCTGTCGATCGCCAAACTGGGTGCTCTGGCCGGACAGCCGAGGCCGCCCCTGCAGGGTGTCGTGGAATTCAGCCTGCGGGATCTCTACCTCAATTCCGCCGGCCGGCCGCAATCGGCTCATGGCATGGTACGCCTGCTGAACCTGCGCGCCACGCTGGGCCAACCTCTCAACCTCGGGGACTTCACGGCCCAGTTGACCGAGGCGAACCCGGAAGGCATCCAGGGAACGATCCGGGACAACGACGGACCGCTGGTGCTGGAAGGAACGTTCAACCTGCTGCCGGACGGCCGCTATCGTTTCGGCGGCCATGCCGCGGTTCGCGATCCCGGCAACCGCGCCCTGCTGCAGGCAATGAGCCTGCTGGGATCCCCGGGCGGCGACGGCCGCTGGGCTTTAAACCTTTCGGGCGTCCTGAGCCTGTGAGGAGCAAGGTTCGGGGCGAAAGTCTTTCATTCTCCTCATGATTTTCGATAGCGCCACAAGGGGGAACACGCCGATGCAACCGCGACCGCGCCCATTCTGCACCATTCTGACGATGCTCGTGCTGGCCGCCTGCGCCACCCAGCCGACTCCGCCACCCGCCAAAATTCCAGCCGCCACTTCCGACGCGGCTTTCCCGACACCGCCGGCACTCCAACCTCAAGTTGAATTTTGGCGCAACGTCTACGCCGTCTGGGGGCGCCATCAGGTCGCGTTGCACGACAACCGACACATGGATTTGATCTACGAAGTCGTCGCCCTGCCCGGCCCGGTGGGCGAAGGTTACACCACCGAACAGCAGGATTATCTCAAGATTCGCCAGGAAATGCTGAAGACCAGCCTGCGTCAACTGGAAATCAAAACCGCCGCCAGCGCACCCCTGACGCCGGTCGAACAGGCGCTGGCGAATCGCATTCAGAGCAGCAGTGGCGGTCCCGGCGCCATCGATGGCGCCAGCGACCGGCTACGCAGCCAGCGCGGCCTGCGCGAACGGTTCAAGCGCGGTCTGGAAATCAGCGGGCGCTACGACGCGGCCTTTCGCGGCGTGTTCCGCGAAGCCGGTCTGCCCGAGGATTTGGCCTATCTGCCGCATGTCGAGTCGTCGTTCCAGAACCACGCCGCATCCTCGGTCGGCGCGGTGGGCATGTGGCAGTTCATGCCCGACACCGCCCGGCGGCTCATGATGCTGAATGCGGCGGTCGACGAACGGCGTGACCCCGTGGCTTCGGCCCAGGGCGCGGCCCGCTATCTGGGCAACGCCCACAATCGCCTGGGGAACTGGCCGATGGCGCTCACCTCCTACAATCATGGAGTGGGAGGCATGGCGCGCGCCCGGCAGGAATACGGTGACAACTTCGCCGCCATCGTGCGCAATTACTCCGGGCCGGGTTTCGGGTTCGCGTCGCGCAACTTCTACGCAGAATTCCTGGCCGCCCGTGAAATCGCCCGCAACCCCCAGCGATTCTTTCCGGAAGGACTCAACTACGAGCGGCCCCTGAACCTGGACCGGATCCGGCTGCGGCAGGCGGTGGCCGCCCCGACTCTCGCCGGCCACTACGAAGTCGATTTGTGGGAACTGACCAGCCTGAACAAGGCATGGAATCCCGTTGCCCAGAACGGTCGAGTTCCGCTGCCGGCTGGAATCATGGTGTGGCTACCGGCCGGTACGGTGGCGCGCCTCGCGCAACGGGGCACCGCCGCGCGGGCGCTCGCGCTGGCCGATACGGTGACCACCGTCCGGTAGGAATCTCCCGCGAATACCTCCAACGAAAAACCCCTCCCGTTCGGGAGGGGTTCGTTGGAGGATCGTCCGGATCGTCAACCCAGCTTCTTGAGCAACTCCCCAGCCCGCTTCTTCTGCGAGGCATCGCCCTCCCGCAGCACATCCTCCAGCAGGCTGCGGGCGCCTACCTGGTCGCCCATATCGAGATAGGCCGTGGCCAGATCCAGCTTGGTTTCCACGTAATCAGCACCCATCATCTCGCCGCCCCCCGGCGCGCCGGCCTCCATCTTGCCAAGATCCAGCGTGTCGCCGCCGAAAATCTCCAGATCCTTGTCCAGTCTCAAATCCTCGTGCACGCCGGTTTTCCCGGGTTCCCGGGTAACATCGGCGAATTCGAATTTCAGATCGGACGCCTTGGGTATGGCCGGCTTTGACTTCGGTTCCGAAGCGGGTGCCGCCTTGGCCGCGAACCCGGGTTTGGAGATACCGGGTTCCAACAGTGGCGGTTCGGTCGGCCTCGACGCGGACGGCTTCATTTCCAGGGGCGGCAGATCGATCGGGCGAGCGGTGGTTTCGAACTCGAGGTCGCCAAAATCGAAGCTCTGCTTATCGAGTCGCAGTTCGGGTGGCGGTTCCACTTGGGGCGGAGTCGGAGTCGAAACCTTCGGCGGCGGTGGGGGAGTCCGCTGTTCGGACTTCGCGGGCGCGAACGGGCCGGGGTCGCGGGTAACCGATGCCGTGGGCGGTTCGGCATCGGGCAGTCGCATTTCGGGACCCGGCGCGGGTCCGGCACCCTTTCCGCCGGCCATGGCTGGCGAACGGCCCTCTCCAAGACCGAAATCGATATCCTTGAGCAACTCGTCGATGGGTTTGGGCGGTGGCGCGCCAGCCGGCCTGGGTGCCGGCCTCGTGGGCACCGGTTCGGCCGCGCGAGGCGACGCCCCGGGAGCAGATGTCGGGGAAACCGACGCCGGAGTCATTTCCGCCGCCGGAGCGCGAGTCGATACTTCCGGCCTTCTGGAGCGTGGCTCGCGAATCTGAGTCCTGGTTATCGGAAGCTCCGACGCGGGCTCCGGCGTTCCAGCCGGGGTTCTCTCCACCCCGGCCGTCGATTTCGGCCGGGCCGGCCGCCGGATCAGCGGAAGTAACAGCATCGCGGCGACCGCCAGAACGATCAGCAGGACAGCGATCCAGACCACCGGATTGGACAGCCAACTGACTTCCGCCTCCACCGGTGGCGCCGCGGGCTTGGGGGCCGGCGCGGCCGGCGCGGCCGGCGACGGTGGCGGCGGGGGGACAGCGGGCGGTTGCGCGGCCGGCGGCGTAACGGCCTCGGTGGGAGCAACCGGTGCTGGCGGCGTTTGCGGAATACTGGCTTGAGGAACGATCTCCCGTGGTTGCTCGGCCAGGGACGGCGCCGGAGCTGGCCGGATTTCCGTGGCCGGCGGTGTTGTTCCGACCGTCGGTGGAACCACGGGCGCCGCGGGCAAGGATACCGGCGCGGCGGGGGTGGTGGCCGCGGGTGGAGAAATCGGCGGCGCTGGAGTCGGTTCGGGCTGGGTGATCGCGGGCGGAGCCGGGACGGCGGCCGGCTCGGCCGGAACCGGGATCGGAGCGGTCGCCAGTTCTGGAGCCGGAACCGGAACCGAAGCCGGCGCTGGCGCGCCCCGCACCCCCAGCGCCTGTGGAGTCGGTACCTTAAGCACCGATCCGGTACGCAAGGTATTGGGATTGGCGTTGGTGAACGCCTCCGGGTTACCGGCCACCAGAACCGCCATCATCTGCGGCAGGCTGATCGCGGTGGAAGGGCGCACCCGGTTGGCGATCGCCAGCAGGGTTTCGCCTGGCCTGACCGGCCCGTAGAACGAAGCACCTTCAAAGCTGACGGGGGGAGCCGACGGAAGTGTCGGCGTCGCCGCGGGCGTCGCCGCGACCGGCGGCGGCGCCACGATCGGTGCTGGCGGGGGCGCTGGCTGGCGACGGTTCGCGTACAGCTCCGGGTCGAGCTGGACCGGAAAATCCCGCAGCAGCCGGCCTCGCGGCCAAGTCACCTCCAGCAGGAGATTGAAATTGGGCTCGCGGATCGGCTCGATCGAAGTGATCATGATGGCTCTTGGGCCACCGGGCGGCGCCTGAACCGAGAAACGCAGTTTCGACAGAAAATCCAGCCGTTCGACCCCGAGTTGGTCGAAATCCTGCTGGCGCGCAACCCGTACGGTCAGGCCGGTTAGTTCAGCCGGATTGTTGACGATCAGGGGAATTTCGGCCTCGAAGTTCTGATTCAGCGCCGAGCGCACCTCGAGCGGACCGACACCCAGGGCAAAGGCGCACAGCGGCGCCACCAGCCCGGCCAAGAGGAATAGTCGGAATAATATCCTGGTCGGCATGAAACTGTCTCCATTCCGCCGCCGGACCGTCATTGTTCCGGCGGGATTGGCTTGGATGCCTCCGCCGGCAGCGTGGCCAGCGGCTTTCCCGCTTCGAACGGCCGGTATAGCGCGTGGCCATTCGAAGCTTCCCCTTAAAGATACTCCTTAATGCAGAGGATTTCCGCGATTTGGATGCGGTTCGCGATCCGGACGAACCAGCCCCTCTTTAAATTGATCCGAGGGGTCGGCGAGGCGGACCGGCGCTTGTCTGACGGACCAGGAATCAACCCTCCAGCAGGATACGCAGCATCCGCCGCAGCGGTTCGGCCGCGCCCCACAGCAACTGGTCGCCGCAGGTGAACGCTGCCAGGTACCGTGGACCCATGTTGAGCTTGCGCAACCGACCCACCGGCACGCTCAGGGTACCGGTCACGGCGGCGGGCGTCAGTTCGCGCATCGAAATTTCCCGCCCGTTCGGCACCACCTTCACCCAGTCGTTGGCGGTGCCGACGATCTCCACCAGATCGTCCAGCGGGACATCCCGCGTCAGTTTGACGGTCAGCGCTTGGCTGTGGCAGCGCATCGCGCCGATCCGCACGCAGATGCCGTCGATGGGAATCGGGTGGTCCGAACGGCCCAGAATTTTGTTGGTTTCAGCCTGCCCTTTCCATTCCTCTTTGCTCTGACCGTTCTCCAATTGCTTGTCGATCCAGGGGATCAGGCTACCGGCCAGCGGCACACCGAAGTTGGTGGTCGGGAAATCGCCGGAGCGGATGGTTTCCGCCACGATGCGGTCGATGTCCAGAATCGCCGAGGCCGGTTCGTCCAGCCGGTTCGCCACCGCGCCGTGAATCGCCCCCATCTGCTGGATCAATTCGCGCATGTTCTGGGCACCGGCACCGGAAGCCGCCTGATAAGTCATGGCAGTCATCCATTCCACCAAGCCATGGGCGAACAGCCCGCCCAAGCCCATCAGCATGAGGCTGACCGTGCAGTTGCCGCCGATGTAGTCTTTCGCGCCCCGCGCCAGCGCGTTCTGAATCACTTGGCGGTTAACCGGGTCCAGGATGATGACCGCGTCGTCCTTCATGCGTAGGGCCGAGGCGGCATCGATCCAGTAACCCTTCCAACCGGCGGCGCGCAGTTGTGGATAAATCTCGTTGGTGTAATCGCCGCCCTGACAGGTGACGATGGTGTCCAGCGTTTTGAGTTCGGCGATGGACTTCGCGTCCCTCAGGACTGGGGTGTCCTTGCCGATAGCCGGACCCCGACCACCCACGTTGGAGGTGGTGAAAAACACCGGCTCGATCGAGGCGAAATCGTTTTCCGCCATCATCCGATCCATTAGGACGGAACCCACCATGCCACGCCAACCCACCATGCCCACACGCTTCATCGTCGACAAGCCTCGCAATCATTCGAACGGGGCGGGAGTCAACCCGGCCCAGCATCCTTAATCCATCAGCGCCGCCACCACGGCGTCACCCATCGCCTGCGTACCCACCGGCGTCATGTCGTCCGCCATGATGTCCAGCGTGCGCAACTCCTGATCCAGCACCCGGCCGACCGCCCGTTCGATCCGTTCGGCTTGCTCCGGTTCGTTCAGGCTGTAGCGCAGCAGCATCGCCGCCGACAGGATGGTCGCCAGCGGATTGGCCATGCCCTTGCCGGCGATGTCGGGCGCGGAACCGTGAATCGGCTCGTACAGGCCCTTGCCGTTCGCGTCCAGCGAGGCCGACGGCAGCATACCGATGGAGCCGGTCAGCATGGCGGCGCAGTCGGATAGAATATCGCCGAACAGATTGCCGGTCACGATTACGTCGAACTGCTTGGGCGCGCGGACCAGTTGCATGGCGGCATTGTCCACGTACTGATGAGACAGCGCCACGTCGGGATAATCACGTGCCACCCGCTCGACCACTTCCCGCCACAGTTCGGACGTTTCCAGCACGTTGGCCTTGTCCACCGAACAGACCCGGCGATGGCGCTTGCGGGCGGCCTCGAACGCCACCCGGACGATGCGCTCGATTTCCGACTCGCGGTACAGCATGGTGTTGAAGCCTTCGCGCTCGCCGTTCTCCAGGGTGCGGATGCCGCGCGGTTGGCCGAAGTAAATATCGCCGTTCAGCTCGCGCACGATCAGGATATCCAGCCCGGCCACGAGGTCGGGCTTGAGCGAAGACGCCGCCGCCAGTTGCGGGTAGAGTACCGCCGGGCGCAGGTTGGCGAACAGTTCCAGATCGGAACGAATCGCCAATAACCCACGCTCCGGGCGCAAGGGCCGGTCCAGCTTTTCCCACTTTGGCCCGCCGACCGCGCCGAGCAGGATCGCATCGGCGGCGCGGGCCTGACAGCGGGTTTCCTCGGGATACGGCGCACCCAGCGCATCCACCGCGCAACCGCCCAGCAGCCCGTACTCCAGCGCGATATCCAAACCGAACTCCTGGCCCAAACATTCCAGAATTTTCGCGGCTTCCGTCACGATTTCCGGGCCGATGCCGTCGCCGGGGAGAACCAACACCTTATGCGTCATGTCGTTTCCTGCAAGTCGTTGAAACTACGGCCATCACCCCCAACCCCTCTCCCGCGTGCGGGCGAGGGGAGCCGTTCAGGCGAACAGCCACGGCGCGTCCTGTTGCCGCCGGGCCTCGAAGGCGCGGATTTCGTCGGCGTGGCGCAAGGTCAGGCCGATATCGTCCCAGCCGTTCAGCAGGCATTCCTTGCGGAACGGGTCTACCTCGAAGCCGAACGCCTCGCCGCTCGGCGCGGTCACGGTCTGCGCCGCCAGATCCACGACCAGCCGATAGCCCGGCGTGGCTTCGACCTCGCGGAACAGGCGATCCACGATTCCGGCGTCGAGCCGGATCGGCAGTAGGCCCGATTTGAAACAGTTGCTGAAAAAGATATCGGCGAAACTCGGCGCGATGATGCAGCGAAAACCGTACTCGTCCAGCGCCCAGACCGCGTGTTCGCGCGAGGAACCGCAACCGAAATTCTCCCGTGCCAGCAGGATACTCACCTTCCAATAGCGCGGATGATTGAGGGGAAAATCGAGATTCAGGGGTCTTTCCGAACAGTCCATCCCCGGTTCGCCGTGGTCCAGATAGCGCCACTCGTCAAACAGGAACTTCCCGAAACCGGTACGCTTGATAGCTTTCAAAAACTGCTTGGGGATGATGGCGTCGGTGTCCACGTTGGCGCGATCCACGGGGACCACCAAGCCATCGAGTCGGGTAAACGGGGTCATGGCTGCAACTCCCGGTCTCGCGTTAGAGACCTGCTTCGTCTTCTGGGATGATTTCGGGTTCTTGTTCGGCGGCGGCGATCCACGCTTGCAAATGCGGATCGGCCATCCAGGTGGCGACGTAATCGTCCACCACGCCGGGCCGGCTCACGCCGTAGGGCACGAAACGCAACACCACCGGGCCGAACATGGCATCGGCGACGGAAAACGCGCCGAACAGCCAGGGGCCACCCGCGCCGAATCGCGTGCGGCAATCGGTCCAGATGGCCACGATGCGGTCGATATCCGCCGCAATCTCCGGCGTGACGGCCACCTGCCGGCCACGGGCGCGGGCGTTCATCGGCATCCCGTGGCGCAACGCGGCGAAACCCGCGTGCATCTCGGCGCTGACCGAGCGGGCCACGGCGCGAGCGGCGGAATCCGCCGGCCACAGCGACGGCACGCGCTCGGCGAAATATTCGCAAATCGCCAGCGATTCCCACACGACCAATTCACCTTCGCGCCAGACCGGCACCCGGAGCGAAGGCGAGTATTGCCGGATTTGCGCCGTGCCCTCGGGGGTAAACAAGGAAACGCGGATTTCGTCGAACTCGATCCCGGCGTGACGCGCCGCCAGCCAGGGCCGCAGCGACCAGGAGGAGTAATTCTTGTTTCCGATTACCAGTGTCGGAAGCATCGGCTCGCCCTCCTAAAACGTGCGGACATCGACGAAATGGCCGGCCAGCGCCGCCGCCGCCGCCATCGCCGGGCTGACCAGATGGGTGCGTCCGCCCACGCCCTGCCGACCCTCGAAATTGCGGTTGGAGGTCGAGGCGCAATGCTCGCCGGCCAGCAAGCGGTCGGCGTTCATTGCCAGACACATCGAACAGCCCTGCTCGCGCCACTCGAAACCGGCGGCGGTAAAGATTCGATCCAGCCCTTCGGCTTCGGCCTGTTGCTTCACCAGCCCGGACCCCGGCACCACCAACGCCTGCTTGAGCGTCGGCGCGACCTTGCGCCCCTTGATCACCGCAGCCGCCGCCCGCAAATCCTCGATGCGGCCGTTGGTGCAGGAACCGATGAACACCCGATCCAGATGGATCGCGGTGATCGGCGTGTTCGGCTGCAAGCCCATGTAGCGCAACGCCTGCTCCATGCCGCCGCGCTTGACCGGATCGGCTTCGCGGGCGGGATCGGGGACATGGCCATCCACCGACGTCACCATTTCCGGCGAGGTACCCCACGTCACTTGCGGCTTGATCGCCGCTGCGTCCAGCGTCACCACCCGATCAAACGCGGCGTCGGGATCGCTGTGCAGCTCCCGCCAAGCCGCCGCAGCCCGCTCCCACATCTCGCCTTGCGGCGCGAGCGGTCGGCCCTTGACGTATTCGAGCGTCGTTTCGTCCACCGCCACCATGCCGGCCCGGGCACCCGCTTCGATCGCCATGTTGCAGATCGTCATGCGGCCTTCCATGCTCGACGCCCGGATGGCGGAACCGCCGAATTCAACCGCGTAACCCGTGCCGCCAGCGGTACCGATGCGGCCGATGATCGCCAGCACGATGTCCTTGGCGGTCACGCCCGGCCCGAGCTGCCCGTCCACCCGGATCAACATGGATTTGGCTTTTTTCTGGATCAGGCATTGGGTCGCCATGACGTGCTCGACCTCGGAGGTGCCGATGCCGAACGCCAGCGCGGCCAAGGCGCCGTGAGTGGAGGTGTGCGAATCGCCGCAGACGATGGTCATGCCGGGCAGCGTCGCGCCCTGCTCCGGGCCGACCACATGGACGATGCCGCGCCGACGGTCGCCGATGGGAAAATACCGTAGCTTCAAATCGCGGGCGTTGGCGTCCAGCGTCTCGACCTGAAGGCGCGAGACCGGATCGGCGATGGTGGTGAAGCCCGGGTCGGTGGGGGTGTTGTGATCCGCCATCGCCACCATCGATTCCCGCCGCCACGGCTGGCGCCCGGCCAGCTTCAGCCCTTCGAATGCCTGCGGCGAAGTGACTTCGTGCACCAGATGGCGGTCGATGTAAAGCAGCGCGGTGCCATCGGGATCAGTCCGCACCACATGAGCGTCCCAGAGCTTGTCGTAAAGAGTCTTTCCGGCCATTTACCGTCCTCCTGTCTCAAGTGTCGCCCAGCTTATGGCGCCGATACATATAATACAAATTCATCTTTTTCATAATTGACATAAAACAATAGAATACTTCAGCATCCCTCACGACCGCTCTCAAGCCCTCCATTCCATGGACATCGCCAGTCTGCGCGCCTTCGTCACCGTCGCCGACAGCGGCTCGTTCTCAACAGCCGCCGAACGGCTGCATCTCACCCAGCCGGCGATCAGCAAACGAGTCGCGGTGCTGGAAGCGGAACTCGACATCCGACTGTTCGACCGACTGGGTCGCGCGGTGAGGCTGACGGAGGCTGGAAACGTGTTGCTGCCGCGAGCGCTGTGCATTCTCGCCGAGATGGACGACAGCCGCCGGGCGCTGCGCAACCTGTCCGGCAGCGTCACCGGTCCCCTGACGCTCGCCACCAGCCATCACATCGGTTTGCATCACCTGCCGCCGGTGCTGCGAAGATTCACCGCCCAATATCCACAAGTACGGCTGGACATGCGTTTCATGGATTCGGAGATTGCCTGCGCGGCGGTATTGCGCGGCGAGGTCGAACTGGCCATCATCACGCTGCCACCGCAAGTCGAACTACCGCTGACAGCACGTCCGCTCTGGTCGGACCCACTGGCAGCGGTGGCGGCACGCGCGCATCCGCTGGTGGCGCGATCGCCGGTCCTACCTGATCAGATGGAGGATTACCCGGCTATCCTGCCTGGCGAAGGTACGTTCACCCGGCGGATCATTGAGGAAGGTATGGCGCGGGCAGGGGTTCATCCGCCGGTCGCGTTTGCCACCAATTTTCTGGAAACCATCAAGATGATGGTGGTGGTCGGGCTGGGCTGGAGCGTGCTGCCGCGTACCATGCTGGACCGGGAACTGGTGGAACTCCACATCGACGGGCTGCGACTGGAACGAACGCTAGGCGCGGTGCGCCACACCAGCCATACCCTCTCGAACGCGGCCAAGGCGCTGTCGGTCATCCTGCGAGGCGCGCCGTCATCCTCCCCCCTCAATTCCCCGATCGAGTAGTGGGGACCGGTGGTGCATCGGAAAATGATGCGTCCGCCCGACACCGCGCAACGCTCGCGGCACGGTTGGCTAATTCACTGTATTTTATATAAACTGCCTCGGCTGATAAATCGTGCACCCATGAAAACAACAACCGGCCCGAACCCGTGATCGATCACCCGCAATCCTCCGTGGCATCCGCCCCTCCCTACCAGACCCTGTCCGAAGCGGAACTCCAAGCCCCACGCTCCGCGCCGAAATCGCTGGCGTGCCCGTGGTGGAAATCGCCATCCTCCGCCTGGCCCTGGTTGATCGCTTTGGTGCTGTTCGCGCTGCCGGTAACGACATACTGGGATACGACATTCCACCGCTTCGGCTTGCGCGACGACTACCCAAACCTCCGCGAGGCGCGCGAGGAACCGGGAAAGATCGTCGAGTTCACCGCCTCGCACGCGCGGCCCCTTTACGGACTCCTGTTGCAACACTCCTTCGAACGCATCGACTCGATCCAGGGACTCGAATGGCTGCGCCTGGCCGGAACCGTCGGGCTCGGCCTGGTGGCGGCAACCTTGTTCGGCCTGCTACGTCGACTGGGCTGGGACCTGGCTGGAGCCGCCTTTACCGGAGCCATGGTCTCGCTGGCGCCGTCCGCACAGGTCATCGCCAGTTGGGCCACCGGCTGGCCGTATGCGGTGGCGGCGCTGCTTTCGCTCGGGGGGTTCGCGCTGGCGGACCTGGTTGGCGAACGCTGGAAGAAGGGGGGGCGGACAGGGGCCGTGCTGCTCGTGGCGGCCAGCGCGTTGATCTATCAACCCAGCAGCCTGTTCTATCTGGTCGGTATCGCCGCGGCGCTGCCCCGCCAGCGCGGGCGGTCGCTGGAATACAACCTGCGCTGGGCCGGCGCGCATCTGGCCATCGTGTTCGCTGGCCTGGCCGCCGCCTTTCTCGCGATGAAGGTGCTGTACGCAGTGGGCGTGTTCGAAGCATCGCCCCGAATTGCCTTCGAACGCGATCCCTTGGGCAAGCTCTGGTGGTTTCTTCGGGAACCGCTCCCTAACGCGATCAGCATTTTCGTGCTGAACGACGACAAGAGAGCAACCTGGGGAGCTTACCTGACGGGTATCTGGGCCGCCCTGCTGCTCCTGCTGGTCGGTCTGGGGATAGAATGGCGACGCGGCGGCTGGCGGGCGGGCGGATTCTGGCTCATCCTGTTGGCGGTACTGCTACCAACCGCATTCGGCGTCAGCCTTCTGGCGGCCGAACGCATACCCGTCTACCGTACCGTTTTCGCGCTAACCAGCGTGCTCCTGGTTTATCTGGCGCTGTCGTGGGCCAACTTCTGTAGCCTGGCGGGACGCACCAGTCGATTCGTCGCCCTAGCCGGCTACGCGGTCACCTTGGCGGCGGCTGTTGTCGGAGCGCGGGTACATGCCTATGCCCTCATCGCGATACCCCAGGAAGAGGAGTTGTCCATGCTCGAACAGGCGGCTGATCGTGTCGTGTCGCGAGACCGGCCAGCACGCCTCTATTTCGTCCAACCCACTCCAAGCGACCGCCCGGCGGAAATCAGCTATTACGATGAATTTGGCGCGCTCTCAACCTACACCGGCTGGATGCTGATGGAAATGTTCAAGCAAGTGGTGCGCGAGCGCTTCCCGGACGCGTCCGACCACCAGCGACGCTACGAAATGCGGGTGGGATTCGAACCGCCACCGAAGGACGAGCAATTCGACCTCGTCATCGACATGCGTCAGCTTCGCCGATTCGGCTCGCTCTACGCCGGACCATCCAATCCAAACAAGAGCCCGACTTATTCCGATCCGCCGCCGTGATGGCGGAAGGTGGCACGATTCGAAATCCAGGTACCCACCCGATGCGCGACCTTTCGACACCAAAAATTACAATTGCGCGCGCTGCAATCCAACGCGCGTGCGGAAGGGGCAAAAGCCCTTGTTTTGGCTGGTGCCGGGAGAGAGACTCGAACTCTCACGGTATCGCTACCGGTGGATTTTGAGTCCACTGCGTCTACCATTCCGCCATCCCGGCAGGGAGGTGGGCAATGCAAGTATAAGGATTTTCCGCCGCCGGGCAAGCCACGCCGGTCGGTCAGGCTTGCAAAAACGCCCGCGCCGGCCACGCCGGAGCCTCCCCAGTCGGGTATGATGCCCGTCTTTTCCAAACCCCATCGCCCCGTCAGTCCCTGAAATACCCCTCGGCGGTGGTGATCCGAACCGATGAATATCCGAGATGTTGCCTTCCAAAACGCTGAAAGCGGAACTGCTGCTGTTGCTGGCGGCAGTGATCTGGGGTTTTGCCTTCGTCGCCCAGCGGGTCGGCATGGAGCATGTCGGCCCGTTCACCTACAACGGCGCCCGCTTTCTCCTGGGCGCGCTGTCGCTGCTGCCAATGCTGCTGGTCGGCCGGCGCTCCGCTCCCCCTGTCCGCCCTGGCGCTTGGAGGCCGTCCCTGACCGGCGGACTGCTGGCCGGTCTGATCCTGTTCGCCGGGGCCTCGCTGCAACAGGTCGGCATCGTCCACACCACCGCCGGCAAGGCTGGCTTCATCACCGGGCTCTATGTGGTCATCGTGCCATTGCTCGGTCTGCTGTGGGGTCACCGAACCCCTTGGAGCACCTGGATCGGCGCAGCACTCGCGGTGGCCGGCCTCTATCTGCTGACCCTGACCGACGACTTGACCGTGGCCGAGGGAGATGGGCTGGTGCTGGTCGGCGCTTTTTTCTGGGCCGGCCACGTGCTGGTGATCGGCTGGCTGTCGGGTCGGCGCGTCGAACCGGTATTGCTGGCTTGCCTGCAATTCATCGTCTGTGCGGTGCTCAGCCTGGCGGTGGCAGTCGCGATCGAACCGATCACCGCCGACGGGTTGCGGGGAGGCGCCCTGCCGATTCTCTACGGTGGATTACTGTCGGTCGGGGTCGCCTTCACCCTGCAGGTGGTGGCCCAGCGCGACGCCCCGCCGGCCCACGCCGCGATCATCCTCAGCCTGGAAACCGGGTTCGCGGCGCTGGGCGGCTGGCTGCTGCTAAACGAAAGTCTGTCGGGACGCGGGCTGATCGGCTGCGCGCTGATGTTCGCCGGCATGCTGCTGTCGCAACTCGGCCTGGGCAAGGCAGCCCCACCCCCAACCGAACCGGCGGTGATTCCCAACCCCGCGCCGGCTGTCGGGGAGCGTCTTTAACGGTGTTCCGGCCCGGTATCTCTCCCGGACGCCGGCCCGGTATCTCTCCCGGACGCCGGCCC
>JAVMKJ010000105.1:0-97323 GCA_031732855.1 Candidatus Competibacter sp. | reverse complement strand
ATGTATCAGTATCGACAAGTCCTGGTGCGGATGCGCCAAGGGGATTCCGACCGGGATATCGCCCGGTCCCGGCTTATGGGGCGCAAGAAGGTGGCCCAGCTGCGCGCGGTCGCGCAGGAGCGGGGTTGTTAGCGCCCGATGCCGCGTTACCCGAAGATGCGGTTTTAGCGGCCCTGGTTACCCGCCGGGCCGGTTTACCGAGCCAGTGTATTTCCAGCCTGGAACCGTGACGGGCGCAGATCGTCGCCGACCAGCGGCGCGACCTCCTGGAACGCCTCGACGACCGCCACGCCCGGCGCTCCACCCTGGTGACCAGCCAACTCCCCGTCGACCACTGGCATGCCTGCCTGGGCGATCCCACGCTGGCTGACGCCATCCTCGACCGGCTCGTCCATAACGCCTATCGCTTGCACTTGAGAGGAGACTCCCTCAGGAAAACTCGTACTCCCTTGACGGCCACCCCCGTCAGCCAGTAACCATTCTCCTCCCACATCGCCGCGCGCCGTCGGTCCGGCCGAATCGCCCGGAACCGGCGGCCGAATCCCCACTGGAAGGGGTGGCCGAATCCGACTGGAATCAGTGGCCGAATCTTCGCTGGAATGGGCGGCCGAATGGACTGGAATACGCAACCCGCTCCATCCGGTCGTCGTGCAAGCCTGGCTGCGTGACATCGCGCCGCGACGCGTCTCCCCCGGACGGGTTCGACGACGCGGGCGAGCAATCCGCGGCTCCACCTTGCCTTCTCCTGCTCGGCCCTTCATCGCGCCGCCCGTCCGCGGGTGGGCCATTACCATGGCCTCGGCTGACCTCTGTCCCGTCACGCCGAACGTTGCCGTCCGGCGCGCTGCCCGAGTCGCGGTAGGGTCCGAACGAATCACCCCGAAGATGGTGACCGCGAAGGCTCAGTGACCTTAAAAGGGCTGGTTGTGCTATCTTACCGCCCTTCGCTTTACAGCCAGTTAACGCCAGGGAATCGCCGTGATCGCCGAGTCTTACAACCCGCAAGTCATTGAAGCGGAAGCGCAACGCCATTGGGACGAGCAGCGGGTCTTCGCCGCGCGCGAGGAGCCGGGCCGCGAGAAGTATTACTGTCTGTCGATGTTTCCCTACCCCAGCGGGCGGTTGCACATGGGCCACGTGCGCAACTACACCATCGGCGACGTCATCGCCCGCTACCAGCGAATGCTGGGCCGGAACGTGCTGCAACCGATGGGCTGGGACGCCTTCGGCCTGCCGGCCGAGAATGCCGCCATGGCCGGCGGCATGGCGCCCGCCGGGTGGACCCACGACAACATCGCCTACATGAAAAAGCAGCTCCGGATGCTGGGCTTCGCGCTGGACTGGGATCGCGAGGTGGCGACCTGCCAGCCGGAGTACTACCGCTGGAACCAGTGGTTGTTCCTGCGGATGCTGGAGAAGGGCATCGTTTATCTGAAGACCGGCGTGGTGAACTGGGACCCGGTGGATCAGACCGTGCTGGCCAACGAACAGGTGATCGACGGCCGTGGCTGGCGCACCGGCGCGGTGGTCGAAAAGCGCGAAATCCCGATGTACTACATGGCGATCACCCGCTACGCCGAGGAGTTGCTGGCGGAACTGGACCAACTGCCCGGCTGGCCCGAACAGGTCAAGCTGATGCAGAAAAACTGGATCGGCAAAAGTCACGGGGTGCGGATCGGTTTCCCGCATAGCGTCGGCGAGGGTGGCATCCTTTGGGTCTTCACCACCCGCGCCGACACCCTGCTGGGCGCGACCTACGTCGCGGTGGCCGCCGAACATCCCCTGGCGCTTTACGCCGCCAAGAGCAACCCCGATCTGGCCGCCTTCATCGACGAATGCCGGCACGGCGGCGTCACCGAGGCCGAACTGGCGATCCAGGAAAAGAAGGGCCTGCCCACCGGCCTGACCGTCGTTCATCCGCTGACCGGCGAGCAACTGCCGCTGTGGGTGGCCAACTACGTGCTGATGGGCTACGGCGAAGGCGCGGTGATGGCGGTGCCGGCGCACGACGAGCGCGACTTCGAATTCGCGCACAAGTTCGATTTGCCGATCAGACCGGTGATCCGTACCCGCGCCGGCGACGACACTCCGGCGCCGTGGCGCGACGCCTACGCCGATTACGGGGTCTGCGTCCATTCCGGCAAGTACGATGGCCTCGACTTCACGCAGGCGGTGGACGCCATCGCCGCCGACCTGAGCGCCAAGGGTCTGGGCGAAAAGAAGGTCACGTGGCGGTTGCGCGACTGGGGCATTTCCCGCCAGCGCTACTGGGGCACGCCGATCCCGATCGTGCATTGCGAGTCCTGCGGCGCGGTGCCGGTGCCCGACGAGCAATTGCCGGTGGTTCTCCCCGATCATCTGGTGCCGGACGGTTCCGGCAACCCGCTTAACAAATACCCGCCGTTTCTCGACTGCGATTGTCCGGCGTGCGGCCGGCCGGCCCGGCGCGAAACCGATACCATGGATACCTTCGTGGATTCGTCCTGGTACTTCTTTCGCTACTGCACGCCGGGCGCGGGCGCGATGGTGGACGCCCGCGCCGACTACTGGATGCCGGTCGATCAATACGTCGGCGGCATCGAGCACGCTATCCTGCATCTGCTCTATTCCCGGTTCTGGACCAAGGTGATGCGCGATCTGGGCCTGACCGCGGTTTCGGAACCGTTCGCCAACCTGCTGACCCAGGGCATGGTGGTGGCGCCCACCTTTTACCGGGAAGGCGCGGACGGCCGCAAGCAGTGGGTCAACCCGGCCGATATCGCGGCCCAAACCGACGACCGGGGTCGCCTGACCGGCGCCACCCTCAAGAGCGATGGCCGGCCGGTGGCGATGGGTGGCATCGAGAAGATGTCCAAGTCCAAGAACAACGGGGTGGACCCGCAGGCGCTGATCGAACAGTACGGCGCCGATACCGCCCGGCTGTTCATGATGTTCGCCGCGCCGCCCGACCAGGCGCTGGAGTGGTCGGATTCCGGGGTGGCCGGCGCCTACCGCTTCCTGCGAAGACTGTGGATCTACGCCGCCGAGCATCAGGAGATTCTGCGCGCCGCCGGCCAGCCGGATGCCGCGATTCTGTCGGAACCCTTGCGCGAGGTGCGGCGCGAAGTGCACGAGGCGCTGCGGCAGGCGCTGTACGATTTCGGCCGCCATCAGTTCAACACCGTGGTCTCCGGCGGCATGAAGATACTGAACGCCCTGGGCCGGATCGAGGCCGGCGAGCGCGGGGCGGCCGACGCCGTGCGCCGCGAGGGACTGGGCATCCTGCTCCGGCTGCTGTCGCCGATCGTCCCACACATCACTCACGTCCTGTGGCGGGAACTGGGCCAGGGCGACGATGTGTTGAACGCCGCATGGCCCGTGCCCGACGCGGCGGCGCTGGCGCGCAATCTGGTGACGCTGGTGGTGCAGGTCAACGGCAAGCTGCGCGGCCAGATCGTGGTTCCCGCGGACGCCGGGCGCGCCGCCATCGAGCAAGCGGCGCAAGCCGAACCCAACGCACGGCGTTTCGTCGAGGACAGGCCGATCCGCAAGATCGTGATCGTCCCCGGCAAGCTGGTGAACCTGGTGTGTTGAACGGGTGGCATCAAAACTCCCCTCGCCCTCTGGGAGAGGGGCTGGGGGTGAGGGCGGTGATGCGCCGGATCGTCGTTAGCGCAGCGATGCTGGCCGCGTGGCTGTCGGCCGGGTGCGGGTTCCAGTTGCGCGGCCAGGCCCAGTTGCCGCCGGAAATGAGCGTGACCTACGTTCAAAGCCAACAGGCGGTCGGGGTGCCGCCCGGCACGCTCAGCCGGAAGCTCCAGTTGCTGCTGGCGAGCAACGGCGTGACCGTGGCTCGCGATCCGGCCCAGGCCACGGCGACCGTGATCATCCTGAACGAAGGTGACGGCCGCCGCGCGGTGGCGGCCGACCGATTGGACATCAAGCGCGTGTATTTCCTGGTCTACTACGCGACTTACCAGATCACGCTGGCCAACGGCAAGATCTTGATCCCGGCGGAGACCGTCACTACCAACCGCTCTCTGCTGTTCGACCAGAATCAGGTACTCGGCTTCGAGGCCGCGCAGGAATTCCTGGTGGATAGCATGGCCGATGAATTGGCCTGGCAGATCATCCGACGCTTGCAGGCCGTCCGCTCCTGAACCGTTTCGCCCGTCATGCCCGGCGGACCTGGATTGAAACGTGAGACTGCGTCCCGAACAACTCGCCGCCCATCTGCGCAAGACCCTGGCGCCGCTGTATCTGGTATACGGCGAGGAGATGCTGCTGGCGCGGGAGGCCGCCGATGCCATCCGCGCCACCGCCCGCGAACGGGGCCATGCCGAGCGGGAGTGCCTGACGGTGGAGACCGGCTTCGACTGGAGCACGCTGCGGCAATTGGCCGCCAGCCCCTCGCTGTTCGCCAGCCGGCGGTTGCTGGAACTGCGCATGGGCGACGCCAAACCGGGCGACGCCGGCGCCAGGGCACTGAGCGAGTACGCGGCGCGGCCAGCCGGGGACGCGGTTCTGCTGATCACCGCCGGCAAGCTGGACTGGACCACCCAGAAAAGCCGCTGGTTTGCCGCGCTGGACGAGGCAGGCGTGACGGTGCCGGCCCCGCCGGTGGACGCACGGCAACTACCGGCCTGGATCGAACGACGGTTGCGGGAGCGGGGTCTGAATCCGGAGGCGGACGCCGTGGCATTGCTGAGCGAACGGGTGGAAGGCAACCTGCTGGCCGCGGCCCAGGAAATCGAAAAGCTGGCGCTGTTGGCCGGCGGCGGCCCGCTGACCACCGAGGTCGTTCTGGCGGCGGTTGGCGACAGCGCCCGCTACAGCATCTATGATTTTGTGGACGCCGGCCTGCTCGGCCAGCCGGAGCGCGTGACCCGGATTCTGAGCGGACTGCGCGGCGAAGGCGTCGAACCGGTATTGGTGAACTGGGCTCTGCACCGGGAAGTTCGCGTGCTGAACGCGCTGGCCTTCGCGCGTGGCCGGCGCCAGTCCATGGAACCGGTATTTGCCGCCCACAAGGTATGGGAAAAGCGCAAGCCGCCCTTGCTCCAGGCCCTGCGACGACTGTCCCCGAGCGATTGCCGGCGGTTGCTGGACGCCTGCGCCCGAACCGACCGGGCGATCAAGGGTGCCGAAACGGGTTCACCTTGGGATATGTTGTTGGCGGCCGGTTTACGATTGGCCGGTCAGGCATTGTTGCCCGACGAGATTTGAATTTTTCATGCCATGGCCGCGACCGGCCGCCGATGCGGCGCGTCGAACGCTTCGAGCGGCGGCTGGAACGACAGGACGGGACTTGATGAACGACACGAGCACCGAAATTCCCAGCACCATCGATCACTACATGATCGGCGTTGGCCAGCGCGCCCGCGCCGCGTCCCGGATCGTCGGCCGCGCCGAAACGCGGACCAAGGATGCCGCCCTGCTGGCCATCGCCGCCGCCCTGGAAGCGGCCGAGGACCGGTTGCTGGCGGAAAACCGCAAGGACATGGATGCCGGCCGGGCTTCCGGTCTGGATGCGGCCCTGCTGGACCGGCTGGAACTCACCCCCAAGGGGGTGCGGGCGATGGCGTGGGGGTTGCGGGAAATCACCGCCCAGTCCGATCCGGTGGGCGAGATCACCGACCTCAAATATCGGCCATCGGGGATTCAGGTCGGGCGGATGCGGGTGCCGCTGGGCGTGATCGGCATCATCTACGAGTCGCGTCCGAACGTGACCGCCGACGCCGCCGCGCTGTGCCTGAAAGCCGGCAACGCCGCCATCCTGCGCGGCGGCTCCGAGGCGCTGCATTCCAACCGGGCCATCGCCGCCTGCATCCAGCAGGGCTTGGCCGCCGCCGGGTTGCCGGCCGACGCGGTGCAGGTGATCGACACCGCCGACCGGGCCGCCGTCGGCGCGCTCGTCCGCATGGCCGAATACGTGGACGTCATCGTGCCGCGCGGCGGCAAGGGCCTGATCGAGCGAATCAGCCGCGAGGCGCGGGTGCCGGTGATCAAGCATCTGGACGGGGTCTGCCACGTCTATATCGACGACCGCGCCGACCTCGACAAGGCGATCAAGGTCGCCTACAACGCCAAGACCCAGCGCTACGGCACCTGCAATACCATGGAAACCCTGCTGGTGGCCGAGGGCATCGCCGAGCGGGTACTGCCGGTGCTGGGCCAGATGTACCAGGAAGCCGGAGTGGAACTGCGGGGTTGCGAACGCGCCCGCGACATTTTGCCCGGCATCAGGGCTGCCGCTGAAGAGGATTGGTACTCTGAGTATCTGGCGCCGATTCTCGCCGTCCGCGTGGTGAAGGATCTGGATGAGGCCATGGATCACATCGCCACCTATGGCTCCGCCCACACCGACGCCATCGTCACCGAGGATTACGGTCGGGCCCGGCGTTTCCTGCGCGAGGTGGATTCCAGTTCGGTGATGGTAAACGCTTCCACCCGCTTTGCCGACGGCGGCGAATACGGACTGGGCGCGGAAATCGGCATCAGCACCGACAAGCTCCACGCCCGCGGCCCAGTCGGCGTGGAAGGTCTGACCACCCTGAAGTTCGTGGTGCTGGGTGACGGCCACATCCGCCGGTAGGACGACCATGCGCGCGATCGGGCTCCGGTCCGGGTGGAGGGAAGACCGATGATCGTGGCGTCCCGTCCGATCGGAATTCTGGGCGGCACCTTCGACCCCATCCACTACGGCCATCTGCGTCCGGCGCTGGAACTGCTGGAGGCGCTGGAACTGGCGGAAATCCGCTTCGTGCCCTGCCGGATTCCGGCGCATCGCGGCACCCCGCTGGTAACCGCCGAACAACGGCTGGCCATGGCGCGGCTGGCCATGGTCGACCAACCGGGTTTCGCGACCGACGACCGGGAACTGCGCCGGGAAGGGCCGTCCTACATGGTGGATACCCTGACCTCGCTGCGCGGGAACCTCGGCGCGGAGACGCCGCTGTGTCTGATCGTCGGGACCGACGCCTTTCGCGAGTTGCACACCTGGCACCGCTGGCGGGAATTGACCGGTCTGGCCCATATTGTGGTGATGCAGCGACCCGGGGCATTGGAGCCGTTCCTGCCCGTGTTGGAGGAATTCGTCGCCCCGCGCATGGTCTACGACGCATTCGCGCTGCGCCGGAAACCCTTCGGGGGCATCCTGTTCCAGCCGGTAACCCAGTTGAACATTTCCGCCACCCAGATCCGCGCCCTGCTGGCGCGCGGCCAGTCTCCCCGATTCCTGTTGCCGGAAACGGTGCTGGCCTATATCCACGACCGGGCTCTGTACCGGCCGCTGCCTTCTCCGCTTGCCGTCACCTCATGAGGATTATTCGGACTCCATGCAACTCGAGGCCTTGCAAAAGATCGTTGTCGACGCTCTGGAAGAACTGAAAGCCCAGGAAATCAAGGTACTGGACGTACGCGGGATCGCCAGTTTCACCGACCTGATGATCGTCGCCAGCGGTACCTCCACCCGCCATGTCAAATCCCTGGCCGACAAGGTGATCGAAAAATGCGCCACGGCCGGCATCCGGCCCCTGGGCGTCGAGGGCCAACGGGAAGCCGAATGGGTGCTGGTGGACCTGAACGACATCGTGGTGCACGTCATGCTTCCCCAGACCCGCGACTTCTACAATCTGGAAAAGCTGTGGTCGGTGGATACCGCCAGAGCACTGAGGCACTGAGGGAGTCGAATGTCCGGTCGTCGCGATTCCCATGAAGATTCATCTGCTCGCCATCGGCACCCGCATGCCGGACTGGGTCAAGCATGGTTACGCGGAATACGCCGGGCGACTGCCGCGGGAGTGCGCCCTGAATCTGATTGAAGTGCCCACCCGCAAGCGAGGTCGGCAATCCGATGTGACGCGCATCGTCCGCGAAGAGAGCGAGCGGCTGCTGGCGGCGGTCCCGTCCGGCTCCCGACCGATCGCCCTGGACGAGCGGGGCCAGGAATGGAGCACGGCGGAACTGGCCGAACGGCTGGCCGGCTGGCTGCGGGAAGGGCGTGACCTGAGCCTGCTGGTGGGGGGGCCGGATGGATTGGATCCCGCCTGCCGCGCCCGGGCCGACACGATCTGGTCGCTGTCGCGGCTGACCCTGCCGCATCCGCTGGCGCGGGTGGTGATCGCCGAACAGATTTACCGGGCCTGGAGCCTGTTGCACAGCCACCCTTATCACCGCGCCTGAAATGTCCCACCAGATCTATCTCGCTTCCGCCTCCCCGCGCCGCCGCGAACTGCTGCGCCAGATCGGCGTCACCTACCGGTTGCTGCGAGTGGAGGTGGATGAAACGCCACTGACTGGAGAGACGCCCCACGATTATGTAACGCGACTGGCGTTGCTCAAGGCGCGTACTGGTTGCACGGTGCTGGGTCGCCGGCAACCCGCTCCGGTGCTGGGCGCCGACACGGCGGTCGTGGTGGATGACGTGATTCTCGGCAAGCCCCGGGATCGGGCTGAAGGTCTGGCGATGCTGGCGAGCCTGTCCGGGCGCGTCCATCAGGTGTTGAGCGCGGTGGCGCTGGCAACCCCGACCCGGAACGCGGTCAAAGTTCGGGAAAGCCGGGTCCGGTTCCGCGAGTTGGAACCGGTGGAATGCGCGGCCTACTGGGATACCGGCGAACCGCTGGACAAGGCTGGCGGTTACGGGATTCAGGGAGAGGCGGCGGCGTTCGTTTCCGAATTGCACGGCAGCTACTCCGGCGTGATGGGGTTGCCGCTGTACGAAACCGCCGAACTGCTGCGGGAGTTCGGCATCGACCTCTGGCATTCATCCTCTTCCTGAGCGGGACAGAACCGTATGGCCACACGCGCCGAAGGCGGCACCGGCGACGAAATCCTGATTAACGTTACCCCCCGCGAAACCCGGATCGCCGTGGTCGAAAACGGCGTTCTCCAGGAAATCCTGATCGAGCGCGCCGGCAGGCGCGGTCTGGTCGGCAACATCTACAAGGGCCGGGTCTGCCGGGTACTGCCCGGCATGGAAGCGGCATTCGTGGACATCGGGCTGGAACGGGCCGCGTTCCTGCACGTGTCCGATATCCGCCCCGAATGCCTGCCCGAGAAATGCCCGGCTGAAACCGGCGCGGCGCCGGCCACCAGCGAGCGGGCGCTGGCCATCACCGACCTGGTGCGCGAAGGACAGGAACGGGTGGTGCAGGTGATCAAGGATCCCATCGGCACCAAGGGTGCGCGGTTGACCACCCATCTCACCCTGCCGTCCCGATTTCTGGTGTTCCTGGCCGATTCCGAAGTCGCCGGAGTGTCGGTCAAAATCGACGGCGAGCGCGAGCGACAGCGGCTGAAGGAGGTGGTCAACGCCTTCCGCGCCGAATTCGGCGGCGGTTACATCGTCCGCACCGCGGCGGAGGGCGCCGAACCCTGGGCACTGCGGGCCGACATGCAGTTTCTGCGGCGCCTGTGGGGCTCCATCCAGGAGCGGATCAAGGAGACCGCCGGCATCACCACCCTGTACGAGGATTTGCCGCTGGCGCTGCGGGCGCTGCGCGATTTCGTCGGCGACAGCGTGGAAAAGGTCCGCATCGACTCGCGCGAGACCTGCCAGCGCATGCTGGAGTTCGCCGACAAGTTCGTGCCGGAGATGGTGCCGCGGCTGGAGCACTATCCCGGCGAGCGGCCGATTTTCGAACTGTATGGCATCGAGGACGAAATCCAGCGGGCGCTGGGCAAGAAGGTCCCGCTCAAATCCGGCGGCTATCTGGTCGTGGATCAGACCGAGGCGATGACGACCATCGACGTCAATACCGGCGCTTACGTGGGACATCGCAATCTGGAGGAAACCATCTTCAAGACCAACCTGGAGGCGGCCGCGGCGATCGCCCGGCAATTGCGGCTGCGCAATCTGGGTGGGATCATCATCCTCGATTTCATCGACATGGCCAGCGAGGAACACCGGCAGGCGGTGCTGAAGGCGCTGGAGAAGCACCTGGAAAAGGATCGCGCCAAGAGCCACATCTCGCAGGTATCGCCGCTGGGGCTGGTGGAAATGACCCGCAAGCGTACCCGTGAAAGCCTGGAGCAGATTCTGTGCGAGCCCTGCCCGCTGTGCGACGGCCGGGGCTCGATCAAGACCGCCGAGACGGTGTGCTACGAAATCTTCCGCGAACTGCTGCGCGAGGCCCGCCAGTATTCGCCGCGCCAGTTCGTGGTGCTGGCCGCGCCGGACGTGGTCGACGCGATGTTGGACGAGGAATCCACCAGCGTGGCGCAACTGGAAGCATTCATCGGCATCCCCATCAAATTCCAGGCGGAAACGCTCTATACCCGGGAACAGTACGACGTGGTGCTGATGTGAGCCCCCACCCTCTCACCCCCGACCCCTCCCCCTCTGAGGGAGAGGAGAGCGAGCGGTTACCGGGCCGGGGATTCTGGGAGGTGCTCCGCCGGCCGACCAGCCGGGTTCGACGGACCCTGCGCTGGACCCGCCGGCTGGTGGTGGCCCTGCTGCTGCCGTTCGTGCTGCTCGCCGCGTTCGGCCAGTGGTGGCTGCTGCCACGACTGAACGATTACCGCGACGAACTGGCCGGCGCCCTGCGAGACTATCTTCGGTTGCCGGCACGAATCGAGGCGGTGACCGGAGTCCGGGACGGCTGGCGGCTGGGCCTGCGGTTGCGGGGCGTCGGCCTGTACGATCCCGCGAACGGCGCGGTGCTGGCCAGCTTCACCCAGGCGGCGGCAACGCTCAGTCTTTGGCATTCGCTGTGGGAATGGCGGCCGGTATTCAGCCATATCCGGCTGGAAGGGGCGAATCTGAGCCTGGAGCAGGGTCCGGACGGGATGCCGCGCCTGCTGGCCGACATCGGTACCGTCGATACCGCGCCACTGCTGACGGATGGGCTCCGCTGGCTGTTCGGCCTGCGGCGGCTGGAGATCGTCGGCGAGCAACTGACCGTACGCCGCCCGGACGGCGGCACGCTGCGTTTCCTGCATCCCTATCTCCAGCTTCAGGAAACCGGACGCGGCCAGCGACTGGAGTTCACCGCCGAACTGCCGGCCGGACTCGGCGACCGTCTCCAGTTCGCCCTGGAGCGGCAACACCCCGATGGCACCGATCCCGAACAGGGGCAGGGCACCTTTCAAATTCGCGCCGACCGCCTGAACCTGGCGGGCTGGCCGCTTTCGCCGACGTTCGCCGCCGGTCAGGCCACCCTGGAATTGCATGGTGAGTGGCGGGACTGGCAACCGTCGCGGCTTGAAGGTCATCTGCGCCTGCGCGAGGCGACCCCGGATCGGGAGTCGCGTTCCGCCCTGCCGGGACCGTGGTTGGCGCGGCTGCCGGAAGACGAATTAAGCCTCAATTGGCAACGACGGGAAAACGGGTGGCAACTGCTGGGTCAGGCCCGGTTTGGCCCCGGTCGGGGCCAGGTGGTCGCCCGACCGACGTTCGAATTGAGCCGGACGGGCGAACGATGGCAGGGCCGCATCCGCGAACTGGACGCCCGGGATCTCCTGGCATGGGTAGCGCCCTGGCTGGACGAAGCGGCCCGGCGATGGCTGGTGCCGCTCGATCCGCGTGGCGCGTTGCCGGAAATCACCTTTTGGGCCGAGCCCGCCGCCGGTGTTTATTCGGCGACCGTGCAACTGCGCGGCGTGGCGTGCCGGCCGGTCCGCGGCCTGCCCGGATTCGACAATCTGACCGGGATCCTGGAATTCGCGCCGGATCGCGGCCGGCTCGAACTGGACAGCCGCGAGGTTCAGGTCGATACCGATGGCCTGCTGCGCGCTCCCGTCGCTCTCGACAAGCTGACCGGCGTAGTGAACTGGCGGCGCGATGCCGGCGTTCTCCGCTTGGACAGCGACGGGATCGAACTGGCCAACGCCGATTTCGGCGGTCGTTTCCAGGGCGGCGTGACCGTCCCCGACAAAGGTGAGCCGGTGCTGGATGTGCAGGGACATTATCATGATGTGCGGGGTGACCGGGCAGCGCGTTACCTGCCGGTAACCGTGATTCCGCCGCAGGGGGTGGCCTGGCTGGACCGGGCGCTGGTCGCCGGTCGGGTCGTGGCCGGGGAACTGGTCTTCCGCGGCCCGCCGGTTGATTTTCCGTTCGACCGGGGCGAGGGTTTCTTCGAAACTCGTTTCCAGGTCGAGGACGGGGTGCTGGACTACGCACCCGGCTGGCCGCGCCTGGATCGATTGCGGGCGACCGTGACGTTTCGCAATCGCGGCTTGCGGGTCGAGGCCGAATCGGGTCGCCTCGTGGATGCCGAGATGCAGGGGGCCACTGCCTGGATCGACGATCTCGAAAACCCGGTCGTGCAAGTCAGAGGGCGCGCCAAGGGTTCCAGCGCCGGCATGTGGCGGGCGTTGCGGGACAGCCCGATGGGTCGCGAACTGGGCGACGATCTGCCGGAATTGCGCTTCACCGGCGCCAATACCCTCGATCTCGAACTCACCATACCGACGGATGCTCGCCCGAACCGGGCGCGAGGGCGGGTGGGACTGCTGGACGGCGGCTTGAATCTGGCAAACTGGAACGTCGAACTCGGTCGCCTGCGCGGCGAGGTACGGTTTACCGAAGCCGGTTTGGAGGCCCGGGACGTGCGGGCGCTGCTGCGCGGCGAGCCGGTCCGGTTGGAACTGGATTTGGCCGGTCGCGAGGGCCGGCGCGAACTGCGGGCGCGATTGCGGGGACGGTTCGGGTTGCGGGCGCTGGCCGGCGAAGCCGCGGCGGTTCTGGAGCCTTACGCCAGCGGCAAAAGCACCTGGGAGGCGATGCTGGCGGTCCCGGTCGGCCACCGGGAACGGCGCAACGAATCCCCGCCGTTCTCGCTGGATCTGAGTTCCGATTTGCGCGGGATCGCCGTCCGTTTGCCCGCGCCCCTGGGCAAGACCGCCAGCGAGGCCCGCCCGCTCAGGATTGAATTGCGTCCCCGCGCGCGCGACGCGCTGGATTTGACCTTGGAGTACGACGCCGGCCTGCGAGCGGCGCTCGAACTGGGCGGCATTCCGAACGATCTCCGGATCGAGCGCGGCGAGCTGCGCCTCAACGCCGGCATGGCCCGCCTGCCGGATGCGCCCGGGCTGGCGGTCATCGCCGATTTGCCGCGCTGGGAGCTGGAACTGCCGGCGGCAACACCGGAATCGAGTGACTTCCCGGCTGTTTCGACCGGCTCCCGGTCGAATCCGGTGGTTCCCGCACCGATTTCCGCCACCGGTCTCGCAAGGGTGCTGCGCGGTCTCGATGCCCGGATCGGCGAACTGATCGTCGCGGGCCAGTCCTTTCCGGGAATGACGGTGCATGCGACCCGCGAGCAGGACGGGATGGTGGTCGATCTCGAAAGCGAAACCCTGGCGGGGCGCGTGATGGTGCCGGATCAACCCGCGCCGGAGCAACCGATCCATGCCGCGCTGCGGCGACTGTACCTCGGCCGCGCGGCGGCGGGCGCTTCCGACCGGGCCGGCCGGACCGGACCCGATCCAAGCCGGCTGCCGCCGCTGGTCCTCACGGCGGCCGATCTGCGGCTGGACGGCGCGGCGTTGGGCCAGTTGCGACTGGTCGCCACCCCCCGGACCGGCGGCATCCGCCTGACCGAAATCGATCTGAACTCCGAGCAGCAACACATCAGCGCCAGCGGCGAGTGGTGGCGGACCCTCACCGGCCAAGCCTCCCGGCTGCGGGCGACGCTGCGGAGCCGGGCGCTGGGTGAAACCCTGTCCGCTTTCGGTTATGCGGGAACCGGCATCGCCCGCGGCGAGACCCAGGCGGAACTGGAAGTTGAATGGGCGGCCGCGCTGCCGGATTTCACGCTGGATCGCATGGAAGGCGTGCTGAAATTTCAGGTGGGTTCCGGACAATTGCTGGATATCGATCCCGGCATGGGACGCATGGTCGGGATATTCAACGTACAGAACCTAATGCGCCGTCTCAGTTTCGATTTCAGCGATCTGTTCCAACCCGGAATGGGGTTCGACCGGATGACCGGCGAATTCACCTTCGGCAAGGGGGATGCCTTCACCGACAATTTCCTGATCGAAGCACCCGCCGCGCAAATTCTCATCCAGGGACGGACGGGATTGAAGGCGCGCGACTACGATCAGCGAATCACGGTGACACCGCGCCTCGGCGGCACCCTGCCGGTGGCGGGCGCCCTGGCCGGCGGGCCGGCGGTTGGGGCGGCGATCTTTCTGGCCGAACAATTGCTGCGGAAAGGTATCGAACACGCTACCCGCTATCGCTACACTCTGAAGGGTTCCTGGGACGAGCCGGTGTTGGAATCGCCGCCGGAGCCGCCACCCACGACCCCGACCAAGGCTTTCGCGGGAGAAAACTGAACGAGGGATACCCCATGCCGATCATGGCCGCCATTCAGATGGTTTCCGGTCCCGACATCGCCGCAAACCTGGCGACCGCCGCGGACCTGCTCGCCCGCGCCGCCGACCAGGGCGCGCGATTGGCGGTGCTGCCGGAAAATTTCGCCCTGATGGGCCTCCGGGAACAGGACAAGGTGACGGTGAGGGAAATGGAGGGCGAGGGGCCGATTCAGACCTTTCTGGCCGAACAGGCGGCGCTCCGCCGGCTGTGGCTGGTCGGCGGCACCATCCCGCTGCGGACCTCCGGCGATGACCATCGGGTGCGGGCTTGTTGTCTGCTGTTCGATGATCGGGGCCGGCGGGTCGCCCGCTACGACAAGGTCCATTTGTTCGACGTGCGAGTGGTCGACAGCGCGGAACGTTACGCCGAATCGACCACCATCGAACCCGGCGATCGTTACCTCGTCGCCGATACCCCGCTGGGCCGGCTCGGGCTGGCGGTGTGCTACGACCTGCGCTTCCCGGAGCAGTTTCGCGCGATGGTGGATCGGGGCATGGAAATCCTGGCGCTGCCGGCGGCCTTTACCGCCGCCACCGGCAAGGCTCACTGGGAAACGCTGTTGCGGACCCGCGCGATCGAGAACCAGTGCTACGTCATCGCCTCCGCCCAGGGCGGCCGTCACGCCAACGGTCGGGAAACGCACGGCGACAGCCTGATCATCGATCCGTGGGGCACGATTCTCGACCGTTTGCCGCGGGGACCGGGGGTCGTGTTGGCCGAGTTCGACCGGGCCTTGCTGGAGCGCATCCGTCAGCAGTTTCCAGTCCTGGAACACCGGAACCGAATCGACCAACGCGGGGGCGGACGTGGCTTCATCCCTCCCTAATTCATTCGTTCAATGCCCTTTTTCGAGCGGTTCGTCGTCGCCGATCCGGCTCGGCACCGGTCCGCTTTGCCGCTTGTACTTGGCATCCTGCCGCTTGTGGTAGGGCCGAACGGCCGGACTGGAGAGCATCTCGAAGCTGATGGCGCAGATCGCCATGCCGGGACGCAGCGCCAACGGCAGCTTGCCGCTGTTAAAGCACTCCAGCACGATGGACCCGCTCCAGCCAGGATCGATGCGATGCGCGGTGACATGGACCATCAACCCCAGTCGGGCCAAGCTGGAACGACCGTCCAGCCAGCCGACCAAATCGTCCGGCACGGTGATGGTTTCGGCGGTGGCCGCCAGCGCCAGCTCGCCGGGATGGAGGAAGAAGGCGTCGTCCGCGGCGATCCGAATCTCCTTGCTCATGATCCGGTTGATCGCGTGATCCACCTCCTCCCGCGGACCGCTGAGGTCGATGTGAGAGGCGGCGTGATCGTTGAACACCCGAAACCGGTTGCCCAGATGCAGGTCCACGCTGACGCCGTTGATGCGGCCGGCGGCGGGGTGCGGTTCGATGCGGATCCTCCCTTCGTCCAGACAGCGTTCGATGTCACGGTCGCATAACCGCATGATGGCAGGCCTCAGGTGTTCTGGATGACGATGCTGGGGAACTTGTGGCTGTAGTTTTTCGCCTCCAGCGACAGCCGGGCGGCGGCGCGACGGGCGATGTCCCGGTAGAGCCCGGCGATGCGGCCGTCCGGCTCGGCCACCACGGTCGGTCGGCCGTTGTCGGTCTCCTCGCGGATGCGGATGTCCAGCGGCAGGGACCCCAGGAACGGGACGTCGTACTGCGCGGCCATGCGCTTCCCCCCCCCTTCGCCGAAGATATGCTCCTCGTGGCCGCACTTCGAGCAGATGTGGATGCTCATGTTTTCGACGATGCCGAGCACCGGCACCTCGACTTTCTCGAACATCCGCAAACCCTTGCGCGCATCGAGCAGGGCGATGTCCTGCGGGGTGGTGACGATGATCGCGCCGCTGACCGGCACCTTCTGCGACAGGGTCAACTGGGTATCGCCGGTGCCCGGCGGCAAATCGATCACCAGATAATCCACGTTTCGCCAGCGGGTATCGCGCAGCAACTGCTCCAGCGCCTGGGTCACCATCGGTCCGCGCCAGACCATCGGCGTTTCTTCCTCGATCAGGTAACCGATGGACATGGACTGAACGCCGTGACTGACCACCGGACTCAGCGACTTGCCGTCCGGCGATTCCGGCCGCTCGCTCGAACCCAGCATTCGCGGCTGGCTGGGTCCGTAGATGTCGGCGTCCAGCAACCCGACCCGCGCGCCCTCGGCACACAACGCCAGCGCCAGGTTGACCGCCGTGGTGGACTTGCCGACCCCTCCCTTGCCGGAAGCCACGGCGATGATGTTTTTTACGCCCGGCAATGGTTTCAGGCCCTTCTGGACTTCGTGAGAGACAATTTTGCTCTCCACCCGAACCGCAACCTCGCCGGCCCCCGGCAGCGCCGCCAGCCGATCGCGCAATGCGGCAATCAACGCATTCCGATAGCCCGCGGCTGGAAACCCCAGTTCCACATCCACCTCGACCCGACCGACCTCGGTCCGAATCTGCTTGACGCACTTGGCGGCGACCAGATCCCGTTCGAGATAGGGATCCACGAAGCCCTTGAGGGCGTTTTCCACATCGGCGCGCGACGCGACTGTCATGAGCCTGATTCCTCCTGCTAAAAAATTTTAGATATTTCGGTGACTTGGCATCGTCCCCGTACCTCGATCAATACTGGGCAAGACAATTTTGCCGGGCGGCATCGAGCTTTATGCCGGCATCCGCCTTCATGGCGGCGATCACGCATTGCCAGTAGGACGGCTGATAGTAATTGAGCAGGCGGCAGTCGACCAAATTCAGGGCATCCCGGCTTTCACCCCGTTGCCCGGCCAAGGCGACTGCTTGTTCGCAAAAATTCTGGCTCCAGATTTCCTCGGCCAGCGCCCCATGCTGGGCGTGTCCCGAACCCGCGACGGTCAACCCCGCCACCAACACCCCACTCAACACCGTTTCGATTCGCATCCGAACCTCCGCTTACCCGATCCGCATGTTGGAAAGATCCGCCCGGTCCACCGCCATTCCGCCGATCCGCGGATGACAACGATGGCGGAATACTGCTAATTTAGCGGACCTTTCGATCCAGCGATTGCCACCGTCCGCACCATGAGCGACCGACCCCGCCGAATTCTCGTCACCAGCGCCCTGCCCTACGCCAACGGCCCGATCCACATCGGCCATCTGGTCGAGTACGTCCAGACCGACATCTGGGTCCGCTTCCAGAAGCTGCGCGGCCACGAATGCCATTACCTCTGCGCCGACGATGCCCATGGCACGCCCATCATGCTGCGCGCCGAGCAGGACGGTGTCACCCCCGAACAACTGATCGAGCGGATCTGGCACGAACATCGCGCCGACTTCGCCGATTTCCTGATTGAATTTGACAACTATTATTCGACGCATTCCCCGGAATGCCGCCATTACGCCGAATTGATCTATAACCGGCTGGATGCGGCTGGTCACATCAGCCGCCGGATCATCACTCAGGCCTACGACCCGGAAAAGCGGATGTTCCTGCCGGACCGCTTCATCAAGGGCGAGTGCCCGCGCTGCGGCGCGCCGGATCAGTACGGCGACAGCTGCGAAAACTGCGGCGCCACCTACTCGCCCACCGACCTGAAGAACCCCCGCTCGGTGATTTCCGGCGCCGCGCCGATTCTCAAGGAATCGCTGCATTTTTTCTTCAAGCTGGCCGATTTCGAAGCGATGCTGAAAGACTGGATCGCCGGCGGACCGATCCAGCCGCAGATGGCCAACAAGCTCGACGAATGGTTCACCGCCGGCCTGCAGGAATGGGACATCTCGCGCGACGCCCCCTACTGGGGCTTCGAGATCCCCAACGCTCCCGGCAAATACTTCTACGTCTGGCTGGACGCGCCGATCGGCTACATGGCCAGCTTTCAGAACTACTGCGACCGCACCGGATTGAATTTCAACGACTTCTGGAGTTCGGACAGCACGGCGGAGGTCTACCACTTCATCGGCAAGGACATCGCCTATTTCCACATCCTGTTCTGGCCGGCGGAGTTGACCGGCGCCGGCTTCCGCAAGCCGACCGCAGTGCATTGCCACGGTTTCCTGACCGTGGACGGCCAGAAGATGTCGAAATCGCGCGGTACCTTCATCAAGGCCCGTACCTACCTCAACCACCTGCGGCCGGAATACCTGCGCTACTATTTCGCCACCAAGCTGAGCGATGGCATCGACGATCTCGATCTGAATTTCGAGGATTTTTTGCAGCGCGTCAACAGCGACCTGGTGGGCAAGCTGGTCAACATCGCCAGCCGCTGCGCCGGCTTCATCACCCGCCGTTTCAACGGCCGGCTGTCCAACAGCCTCGCCGAACCGGAACTGTACGCCGAATTCGCCGCCGCCGGCGACTCCATCGCTCGAGCCTACGAGCGGCGGGAATTCGGGCGGGCGATGCGCGAAATCATGGCGCTGGCCGACCGCGCCAATCAGTACATCGACGAAAAAAAGCCGTGGACGCTGGCCAGGCAGCCAGGCGCCGAGGCCGAGGTCCAGACCGTTTGCAGCACGGGGTTGAACCTGTTCCGGGCGCTGATCCTCTATCTCAAGCCGGTACTGCCCGGCGTCGCCGCCCAGGTCGAGCAGTTCCTGCAAATCTCGCCGCTGCGCTGGTCAGACCTGAACGCCCCGCTGCTCGATCATCCGATCGCCGAGTTCGAGCCGCTGATGCAGCGGATCGAGATGGCTCAGATCGCGGCCATGGTCGAGGAGTCCAGGGAAAGCCATCCCACCACCGAACAAGCTGTCGCCAAGCCAGAGGGACCATTGGTGGACGATCCGATTTGCCCGACGATCACCATCGAGGATTTCGCCAAAATCGACTTGCGAGTGGCCCGGATCGTCAAGGCCGAGGCGGTGGCGGGCGCCGACAAGCTGGTGCGACTGGAACTGGACCTCGGCGGCGAAACCCGCCAGGTGTTCGCCGGGATCAAGGCGGCCTACGCGCCCGATGACCTGCGGGGACGACTGACCGTCATGGCCGCCAATCTGGCCCCCCGCAAGATGCGCTTCGGCCTCTCCGAGGGCATGGTGCTGGCGGCGGGCGGCGACGGTGGGATTTACCTGCTCGCCCCCGACGCCGGCGCCGAACCGGGGATGCGGGTCAAGTAGGCGCTCACGCCTTGAGGTCGTACTTGTTGAGCAGGGCGTACAGGGTCGGACGGGTGATGCACAGCAGATCGGCGGCGTGGGAGATATTGCCATCGGTATAGCCCATCGCCTTCTGGATCGCCCGTCGTTCCGCCCGCTCCCGCACCTGGCGCAGGTTGAGCGGATCCGCCACCACTTCATCGACCTCCAGTTCCAGATCCCGGGCGGTGATTCGGTCGGACTCGCACATGATGACGGCCCGCTTGAGCCGGTTTTCCAACTCGCGGACATTGCCGGGCCACGGGTACGCTTCCAGGGCCCGCAGGGCTTCCGGGCCAAAGTTCAGCCGCGGCTTTCCCATCTGCCGGCCGAACTGGTTCAACAAAGCGCGGGCCACCAGTACCGCATCGCCTTCCCGCTCGCGCAACGGCGGAATCCGCACCGTGATTTCGCTGATCCGGTAGTAAAGATCCTCGCGAAATCGACCTTCGCCGATCAAGGCCGCCAGATCGCGATGGGTGGCGCAGATCACGCGGGTATCCACCGGGATCGTCTCGCGGCCACCGATCCGCTCGATCACCCGCTCCTGCAGAAACCGTAGCAGCTTGGCCTGCAACGGCAACGGCAGATCGCCCACTTCGTCCAGCATCAGCGTGCCACCGCTGGCGTACTCGATCTTGCCGCGGTTTTGCTTGATCGCCCCGGTAAAGGCACCCTTTTCGTGCCCGAACAGCTCGCTTTCGAGCAGAGTATCGGGAATCGCGGCGCAGTTGATGGCGACAAAGCTGCCCGTGGCGCGGGGACTCAGCTGGTGCAACGCTCGCGCCAGCAGCTCCTTGCCGGTGCCGCTCTCGCCCAGCAGCAGCACGTTGGCGTTGGTGGGCGCGATTTTCTCGATGCTGCGGCAAATCTTGAGCATGTCCGGACTGGCGGCGATGAGGCCGCGCAACGGAGCGGTCGCCTGACGCGCCAGCAGATCCCGGTTTTCCCGTTCGAGCGCGTACAGGTTGAAGGCGCGATCCACGATGAGCCGCAGCACGTCGGCGTCCACCGGTTTCTGATAGAAATCGTAGGCACCCATCGCCACCGCCCGCAAGGCATTGGCGCGCTCGTCGTTCCCGGTGACCACGATCACCTTGGTCTCCGGCACCAGCGCCCGGATTTGCTCCAGCGCCATAAGTCCCTCCGACGCATTGGCCGGATCCGGCGGCAAACCGAGATCCAGCAGCACGATCGGCGGCGCATGGCGCCGCACCTGCGCCAGGGCCGCTTCGCGCTCCTCAGCCATCAACACTTCGTAACTGTCGAAGCACCAGCGCAACTGGCTCCGCAACCCGGGATCATCCTCGACGATCAGCAACTTTCGACTGGACTCTTCCATTCACTGGTCTCCATGCCAGCGCTTGCTTCGGCCGGGTTCCCGTGCCGGGGCAAGCGTAGAAAGAACGTGGTGCCTTTTCCCGGCTGGCTGGCGACCGTCAGCTCGCCGCCCGAGGTCCGGGCAAATTCGTGGCTTTCATAAACGCCGATGCCCATGCCGGCATTCCCCTTGGTGGTGGTGAAAGGCCGGAACAGCTTCTCGCGCACGAAACGCTCGTCCATGCCGCAACCATCGTCCCGGATCGCGACCACCGCCATCCGGTCCTCGGACTGAATCGAAATCTCGATCCGTCCATCCGCGCCGGTGGCTTCCTGGGCATTCTGGATCAAATGTTCGAGCACGGCGACCAGACGCTCCCCATCGACCCAAACCCAGGGATCGTCGTCGGTCGCCCCCCGCGCCACCGGCACCGGCCGCCTCCCGGAGCGGGCTTCGACCGCCTGACGTACTGCGGCGGTCAGGACCACCGGCCGAGGCGTTCCAGTCGGTGGCGATCCTCCCTTGCGCAACTGAGCCAGCAGGCGATTCATTCGGTCGGTGGCGTTGGCGACGGTCTGAAAAGCATCCTCGACAAACGCCGGATTGCTCTTGTGGCGCGCGGCATTGGCCACCACCAGCGCCAGTTGGGCGGCGATGTTCTTGAGATCGTGCACCACGTACGCCGACAGCCGGTGAAAGGCTTCGAATTGCCGCGCCTGCCAGAGCGCTTCGGTGGTCTCCAGCAGGCCGACATAGCTGGCCACCTGGCGGCCGGCGGTCTTGAGCAAATCGCGATCCTCCCAGTTGAGTTGCTGGCTGGCGCGCGCCTCGGCCAGCACCAGGAATCCTTCCAGGCTCTCGCCGTGCAGCAGCGGCACCACCAGCCAGGACTGGCGCGACTCGCGCAACCAGTCTGGTATCACCAGATCGTCGTACAGCTCGGGGTCGCGCTCGTATTGATCCAGCTCGATCACCCACTGGCGCCGTTCCAGAAAGGCGACCAGCGGCGAGTCGGCCGGCTCCATGCGGATCGATGGTTCGTTCATGCCATGGCTGGCGGCCAGAGCGAAATTTCCCTGTTCCCGCCGCACCCAGAGCAGGCCGCCGATGCTGTGAACGATTTCGGCCATCGCCTGGATGGCTCGCACCCGGAGCGGTTCGCCGGGATCGCCGGCCGACAGGGTCCGGATGAACTTCAGCCACTCCTCGCGATAGTCGTACTTGTAATTGAAGAAATGCTTGTTCAGCAGCACCAGCGTCCTGGCGCGCAACTGTCCGGAAAACAGCAGCACGACCAGCAACACGCCGGCGCCCACCAGGAACACCAGTTGCAGCGTGGTTCCCCAACTGCCGCCATACGCCCGGATGTAATAGCCCACGCCCGCCATCGCCAGCAGATAGACCCCGGCTCCGAAGATCGCCGCCGAATGCAGCACCATCCGCCGGGATACGAACACTTCCAGCGACCACTCGGGGTTGCGGGCCGCCGCCACGGCAATCAGCGGGATCGCGATGGCGCTGACGAAGCCGCGTGCCTCCCAGGTCGCGGGGTCGAGACGTTTGAACAGCAGGGCATCGGCAAACAGAAAGAAGTCGTAGGCGAACATCAGGCCCAGACCCAGGTACAAAAACTTGGTGGCCCAGCGCCGTTGCGGGCGGGTATTGCGGAACAATTGCTCGATCAGCGCCAGTCCGGCAATGGCCAGACCGATATGCCCCAGAATCGACGCATCGACCGGCGGTTCGAATTCGATGCCCAGCAACTCGTGCAGTTCGATCCCCAGCAACAGGACGCCGTAGCCGATCGGAACCGCCCACATCCAGGACAGGCAACGACCCGCCCAGGTTTGCCGGACCAGCGGCTCGAGTAGCTGGACCAGGAACACCAGCCACGCCACGTCGCGCGCGACTTCCAGCACCTGATACAACCAGTCGAGACCGCTGGCTTCGGCTCCGGCATAGTAGGCCGCCCGCAGCGCCCACAGCATGCTGACCAGCACGGCGATGGCCAGCAACCCCCCCTGCAACCGGCCGCGCCAACTGGTCAGCAGCAGCAAAAACAGCACCAGCCAGCCGGCCGCAGCCGTCCCGTAGCTCAGAACCCCGAGATTGTTCAAGAACGGCATCTCGCCACGCTAGCGCGCCCCCGCGCCCCACAGGATGGTATGAACCGTTTGCAACAGGATGACGACGTCGAAAAAAAAGCTGTAGTTCTTAATGTAAAATAAATCGTACTGCAATTTCTCGCGCGCGTCCTGCTCGGACGCGCCGTAGGGATAACAAATCTGCGCCCAACCGGTGATGCCCGGGTTGACCATGTGACGCATCGAGTAATAGGGAATTTTCCTGTTCAGTTCGGCCACGAATTGCGGCCGTTCGGGACGCGGGCCGACAAAGCTCATGTCGCCGCGCAACACGTTGAACAGTTGGGGCAACTCGTCGACGCGGGTTTCGCGAAGCACCGCCCCGACCCGGGTGACCCGACTGTCCCCTTTCCCGGCCCAGCGGGGCACCCCATCCTTCTCGGCGTCCACCCGCATGCTGCGGAATTTGATGACCTCAAACAGTCGATCCTTGAAACCGACCCGGGTTTGCCGGTACAGAATCGGCCCGCGCCCGCCCGATTCGATCCAGATGGCCAGGGTGGCGATGCACATGAACGGCCAGGTCAGCGCCAGCAGGAGCAGGCTGGCGACGATGTCGAACAACCGCTTGGCGGTTCGCTTGAGCAGAGCCTGCTGGAATCCCTCGGAAAAGATCATGCTGCTCGGCCGCAAGGCATCGAGCTGAATCCGGCCGGTCTCCCGTTCGAAGAAATTCAGGAAATCGCTGATCGCGACTCCGTTGATCTTGCATTCCAGAACCTCGTCGAAGGGGAATCCCTTGCGCCGATCATCCATGGCCACCACGATTTCATCGATTTGCAACTCATCCGCCAGTTCCGGCAGATTGTCGGTAACCTGAAGCGTTCGGGAACCCAGCACGCGCGGTTCTTCATCTTCGTGAACCCGAACGTAGCCCAGAATCAAAAAACTCTTGTTATTGCGTTGCCGCAACTCTTCCAGCCGGGCCGCCTGTTGGCCCACGCCCAGAACCAGCACCCGACGCTTGAGTCGGTCGCGGCCGGCCGCTTCGAAAAGCACGAACCGCATCAGCACCACGCCCACGAAGGCGATCGCGAACGTCAGACCAAATTCGCCACGACCTAAATAAAGTTCGGGAAACAAATAGTAGACGAGCGTGATCGCGAACAGCCCGAGCAGGAAACTGACCCCGACCCGCAACAGCATGTCGCTCCTGCCGGTCCACAGGTTGCGCTCGTACAACCCCATCGCGGTCATGACCGCGATCATGACCAGCATGAAAGTCGACGCGCTCGGAGTGACCTCGCTCAGTAATGGGGCCGATCCATCGTAGACCAGCACCATCTGCAAGAACCGGCCGAAATAGACCGACCAGAACAGATGAAGCGCTTCCGCTATCAGCAGCGTCAACAAGGCTCGGGAAACATAGTATCTGAACAGGCGTATCATGATTGACTGGCACTCATCATCATTATTGAGTCTTGTGTATAGTAATGGATATCCCATTGGCGCCCAACCCCGCCCATTTGAGTCGAGGTTACGCTTGCGGCGCGGCAGGAAAAGCGAAGTTGCCGTTCCTCTCCTATACTAGCCAAACTTACAACAGTCATTCTAAACGGAGCATCATCGATGTTTGACCTCGCCTCCACCCGCATCGGCATCGTCGGTCTTGGCTATGTCGGATTGCCCCTGGCGGTCGAATTCGGCAAGCGGTTCCCGACACTCGGCCTGGACATCAATGAAGCCCGCATCCGGGAATTGCAGGCGGGTACCGACAGCACGCTGGAAGTCACGCCCGAGGAACTGCGACTGGCCGACCAATTACGCTACACCAGCCACGCCGAGTATCTGGCCAACTGCAACGCGTACATCGTCACGGTCCCGACCCCGGTGGATGAATACAAACGCCCGGATTTCGGTCCGCTGATCGGGGCGAGCACCACCGTGGGTCGGTTATTGAAACCAGGCGATGTGGCGATTTACGAATCCACGGTTTATCCCGGCGCCACCGAGGAGGTCTGCGTGCCAATCCTGGAGCGGGAATCCGGGCTGCGCTTCAACGTGGATTTCTTCGCCGGCTACAGTCCGGAACGCATCAACCCGGGCGACAGGGAACACCGACTCACCACCATCCGCAAGATCACCTCCGGTTCCACGCCCCAGGCCGCGGAATTCGTGGACGCATTGTACCGGTCCATCATTACCGCCGGCACCCACCGAGCTTCCAGCATCCGCGTGGCGGAGGCGGCCAAGGTCATCGAAAACACCCAGCGCGACGTCAACATCGCATTGGTCAACGAACTGGCGCTGCTGTTCAACCGGCTGGGAATCGACACCGAGGAAGTACTGCTGGCCGCCGGGACCAAGTGGAACTTTCTGCCGTTTCGACCGGGGTTGGTGGGCGGCCACTGCATCGGCGTCGACCCTTACTATCTGACTCACAAGGCGCAGGAGATCGGCTATCACCCGGAAATGATCCTGGCCGGTCGGCGGGTCAACGACGGCATGGGCGCCCACGTGGTCCAGCGGGTGGTCAAGCTGATGAACCAGCGCAGGATTCCGGTGATGGATGCCAACATCCTGGTCATGGGCCTGACCTTCAAGGAGAACTGTCCGGATTTGCGCAACACCCGAGTGGTCGACATCGTGCGGGAATTTCGCGACTACAACGCCCGCGTGGATGTCTACGACCCCTGGGTGGATGCCGGGGAGGCAGCCCACGAATATGGAATCGAGCCGATCACCCAACCAAGGTCGGGGCATTACGATGCCATGATCCTGGCGGTGGCGCACCGGCAGTTTCGGGAGATGGGCGCCGAAGGTATTCGAACCCTGGGCAAGCCCGATTCAGTGCTGTTCGATGTGAAGTACGTGCTGCCAGCCGGCGCCACGGACGGCCGGTTGTGAGCCGGGGAGCATCGTCATGAGGATTCTGGTCACCGGCAGCGCGGGCTTCATCGGCGCGGCGCTTTCCCGGCGCCTGCTGGATCGGGGCGACGAGGTCGTCGGCCTCGACAACCTGAATGACTATTACGACGTGAACCTGAAGCGGGCGCGGCTGGCGGGCCTGGAAACGCATCCGGGCTTCACCGAGGTACGGGCCAGCCTGGAGGACCGGACCGCCCTGACCGAAACCTTCGCGCGGTACCGCCCCCGGCGGGTGGTGAATCTGGCGGCGCAGGCCGGAGTGCGTTATTCGTTGCAGAATCCCCACGCCTACGTGGACGCCAACCTGGTCGGCTTCGTCAACATTCTCGAAGCCTGCCGTCATCACAAGGTCGAACATCTGGTGTACGCCTCGACCAGTTCGGTCTATGGCGCGAACACCCGGATGCCGTTCTCGGTGCACGACAACGTCGACCATCCGGTCAGCCTGTACGCCGCCACCAAGAAGGCCAACGAGTTGATGGCGCACGCCTACAGCCATCTGTACCACCTGCCGACCACCGGATTGCGGTTCTTCACCGTCTACGGTCCCTGGGGACGGCCGGACATGGCGCTGTTCCTGTTCACCCGCAACATCCTGGCCGGGGCGCCGATCGACGTCTTCAACTACGGTCGCCACCGGCGGGATTTCACCTATATCGACGACATCGTCGAGGGCGTGACGCGGGCGCTGGACCGGGTAGCGGCACCGAATCCGGACTGGTCGGGGGATACGCCGGATCCCGCCACCAGCCGCGTGCCTTATCGGCTGTACAACATCGGCAGCCACCGACCCATCGAGTTGATGCGCTACATCGAGGTGCTGGAGGAATGCCTCGGCCGCAGGGCGGTCAAGAATCTGCTGCCGATGCAGCCGGGCGACGTGCCGGATACCTATGCCGATGTCGATGCCCTGGCGCGGGATGTAGGTTACCGACCCGATACGCCCATCGAGGAAGGGGTGGCCCGCTTCGTGGCCTGGTATCGGGATTATTACCGGGTCTAAGAGGCGTTTTTGTACAGCCTCTGGTGAGCTAAGTCGTTGAAAAAAACGCCCTCACCCCCAACCCCTCTCCCGGAGGGAGAGGGGAGTTTTTGTACAGGTTCTAAACCGGCTTCGCCACCGCCTCCAGCCGCTTCCACGCGCACTGTCCGCCGCTGCTCTTGTCCAGCATTCCCAAATACTGGTCGTGGGCGGCGACTTCCTCGGGGTCGGCGCGGATCACCACCAAAGGCGGCCGGTTACGGGACAAGGTCCGGCGCGTGCCATCGCCGTTTTGCACCTTCACCCCGCTGGCGGCTTCCTGGTCGAACATGGAACCCTGCTGGCGGGTCATCGCCAGATAGACGTCGGCCAGAATTTCCGCATCCAGCAGGGCGCCGTGCAAGGTGCGCTGGGAGTTGTCGATACTGTAACGCTTGCAGAGGGCGTCCAGGCTGTTACGCTGGCCGGGATGTCGCTGGCGGGCCAGCAACAGCGTGTCCTCGACCCCGCACAGTTCTTCCAGGGCGATTTGGCCGCGCCCGCACAATTTCAGTTCGTGGTTGAGAAAGCCCAGGTCGAATGCCGCGTTGTGGATGATCAATTCGGCATCCCGGACGAAGTTCAGGAACTCGACGGCAATGTCGGCAAAGCGCCGCTGGCTGGCAAGAAATTCGTTGGTGATGCCGTGCACCCGTATCGCCTCCTCGTCGATGGCGCGATCGGGTTGCAGATAGACATGAAACCGCCGGTCGGTCTGCCGCCGGTTCAACAGTTCGATGCAGCCGATTTCGATGACTCGATGCCCCTGGGCGGGATCGAGGCCGGTGGTTTCGGTATCGAGGACGACTTGTCGTTCGCGCATGGCGGTTGGCCGCTCAGGTTCTGGCAGGACTGGCACGGACAATCGCCGCCCGGGCCAGTTGGTCCACCCGTTCGTTATCGGCCACGCCGCTATGACCGCGTACCCACTCCCACTCGACCCGATGCGGGGTCAGGGCCGTTTCCAGCCGTTGCCAGAGGTCCGCGTTTTTCACCGGCTGCCGGTCGACCGTTTTCCAGCCGCGCCGCTTCCACGCCGGCAACCACTCGGTGATTCCTTTCATCACATATTGACTGTCGGTAAAAATCCTCACCCGCGCCGGTCGTTTCAGCGCCTCCAGACCATGGATGACCGCCAGCAATTCCATGCGGTTGTTGGTGGTGGCCGGCTCGCCGCCGGACAATTCCTTCTCATGCTCTCGATAGCGCAACAACGCCCCCCAACCACCGGGCCCGGGATTGCCGGAACAGGCGCCGTCGGCGAACAGGACAACCCGGTCATCCATGCCGCTCATCTCAAATGGACACCACATCGCCACCCACCGCTTCCAGATTCAGGGCGGCGGCCAGCAAGGCCCGGGTGTAGGGATGTTGGGGGTCGTCAAACACTTGCCGCGCCGGTCCCGCTTCCATCACCCGGCCGTTCCTCATCACCAACAGGTGATTGGCCAGCGCCCGCACCACCCGCAGATCGTGGCTGATGAACACGTAGGCCAGCCGGTGACGTTGCTGCAGGTCGCGCAGCAGATCGACGATCTGCGCCTGCACCGACACGTCCAGCGCGCTGGTCGGTTCGTCCAGCACCAGCAGGCGCGGCTGCAAGACCAGGGCACGGGCGATAGCGATGCGCTGGCGCTGCCCGCCGGAGAATTCGTGCGGATAGCGGTCCTGGGTGGCGGGATCGAGACCCACTTCCTCCAGCGCCTGGCTGACGCGGGCGCGGCGGGCGGCACGATCGCCCGCCAGACCATGCACCAGCAAGCCCTCTTCGACGATCTCGCCCACCGACAACCGCGGGCTGAGCGAGCCGAAGGGGTCCTGAAACACGATTTGCATGGCCCTGCGGAGCGGACGCAACGCCCCGCCGGGCAGTTGGTCGATGCGCTGGCCCTGGAAGCGGATCCCACCCTCGCTGGCCAGCAATCGCAGCAGCGCCAGACCCAGGGTGGTCTTGCCGGAACCGCTCTCCCCCACCACGCCCAACGTCTGCCCTTCCCGCACGCTCAGGCTGACTCCATCCACCGCCCTGACGTGATCCACCACCCGCTGGAACACTCCGCGCCTGAGCGGAAACCAGACCTTCAACTCCTCGCTCGCCAACACTTCCGGCGCGCTTTCCATCTCCGGTGGTGGCTCGCCCCGAGGTTCCGCGGCCAGCAACTGGCGGGTGTAGGGATGCCGGGGATTGGCGAAAAGGTCGGCGACCGCTCCGGTCTCCACCACCTCGCCGGCGCGCATCACGCACACCCGGTCGGCCATCTTGCGGACGATGCTCAAATCGTGAGTGATGAACAGGATCGCCATGCCGAACCGGGCCCGCAGGTCCTCGAGCAATTTGAGGATTTGAGCCTGAATGGTGACATCCAGGGCGGTGGTGGGCTCGTCGGCGATCAGGATGTCGGGTTCGTTGGCCAATGCCATGGCGATCATCACCCGTTGGCGCTGCCCGCCGGACAGTTCGTGGGGCAAGGCGTTCAACCGGCCCGCGGCGTCGGGCAAGCCAACCAGTTCCACCAGTTCCCGAATCCGTGCACGTAGCCGGGATCCCTTCAAGCCCTTGTGAAGCATCAGGGTCTCGCCGATCTGCTTCTCGATGGAATGCAGTGGATTGAGCGAAGTCATCGGCTCCTGGAACACCATGGCGATCTGGTTGCCGCGAATCGCGCGCAGCAAGTCCGGCGCCGCGCCCAGCAACTCCTCCCCCCGCAGGCGGATGCTGCCGCCGGGATGGCGGGCATGGGGATAGGGTAGTAATTGCAGCAGCGACAGCGCCGACACCGACTTGCCGGAACCGCTCTCCCCCACCAGCGCCAGGGTTTCGCCGTGATTCAGGGTGAACGACAGCTTTTTCACCGCCGGCGTCGCACCGAAGGAGACGGACAGGTCGTGGACCTCGAGAAGGGGGACAGATTTTGCTTCAGTCACCTTGGGGTTCGGCCTCATTCGCTCCAGTTGACCGGTACCGGCGGGACGGCGGCCGGATATTGTTCGCCACCTGCACGGTGCCCACCGACGGAATCAAAGAGCCATGCGCCAGCATAGACGGATCGCGGGCCACCAGCAACGCTTGCAACCGGGCCTCCCGCTCGGCTGGCGGCAGCTGGCCGATGGTTTCCGCCGCCCGATGGAACGCCGCGAAATTCCGCCCTTCCTGCTCGTACAGTGCCAGGAATGCCGGCACCAGCCGGTGATAGGTGCTGTTTCCGGCCAGTTTGGCATTGTTCAAATCCTGTTCGAACCAGCGGTCGTAGCCGGCATGGCCACCCCAACTCTGCTTGAGTCCTTGATAGCGAACGCGCAGTTCCGCCAGGATGCGCTGTTTCTCGGTCCGCTTGCCGGCATCATCACCGGATGAGGCATACACCGCCGCCAGTTGCTGGCGGGTCGCCGCCAGCAATTGCAGAAACTCCTGTCGCCGACGGTAATCGGCCGCATACTCTTCCCGCTCGCGCGCGGTGCCTTGCCGATCCAGCCAGCGTTCGGCTCCCAGCCGGCCCACCGCGGTGGCGAATGCTTCGTTGAAGGCGGTATCGTCGGCGATATAGAGCTGCTGGTGGGCCAGTTCGTGGAACATCAGCTCCGCCAGCCGTCCCGTTGGCCAACCGATGAAGGTGTTGAGCAAAGGATCGTCGAACCAGCCCAGAGTCGAATAGGCGGTAATATCGGCCACATACACATCGTCACCGCTCGCGCGCAGCTCGTCGGCCAGCCGCCGTGCCGCTTCAGGATCGAAAAAGCCCCGATAGCTCAGGCAGCCCACCACCAGGAAACACCACCGGCGCGGTTCCAGGGCCAGTTCCGGCGCGGCAAATACGTTTTTCACCACCCAGGGCCGCCGCAGGTCGGAATAGTCCCGATAGCTGCCGTTGTCGGGCAGCGCCAATTCGGCGCTGGCAAAGGCGCGCAATGCCTGGGCGATTTCCAGCCGCTGGCGCAATTCCGTGGAAGTCGCCGGATCGGCCAATACTTCCGCCACCGGTCGGCTGGCCCGCAGCAGTTCCCAGTGCCCCGCCGCTGCCTGCCGGTAATAGGCCAACTCGGCACAGCCGGTCGCGGCCAGCCCGAGGCCGGCCAGCGCAAAAAATATCCAGAATGTTCGTCGCATCGCTCGCGAAGCCGTCTAAGGTTTGGTGATCGCCCCTGCCGGAACGCCACGAACCGGCCATGCCGGCTGATGAAGTTTGTCGAGATCCATAACCGAAAGAGTACGCTTAGCATGGAAATTTACCTGGTCGGCGGCGCGGTGCGCGACGATTTGCTGGGGCTGCCGGTCAAGGAGCGCGACTGGGTGGTGGTCGGCGCGACGCCGGACGACCTGCTGGCGCGCGGCTTTCGGCCGGTCGGCAAGGATTTTCCGGTGTTCCTGCACCCGGGAACCCACGAGGAATACGCGCTGGCCCGCACCGAACGAAAGACCGCGCCCGGCTACCACGGGTTCAGCATCCACGCCGCCCCGGACGTGACGCTGGAGGATGACCTGCTGCGCCGCGACCTCACCATCAACGCCATGGCGCGCGACGTCCGGGGCCGGCTGATCGATCCCTACCGCGGCGCCCGCGATCTCGAGAACCGCTGGCTGCGCCACGTTTCCCCCGCCTTCGCCGAGGATCCGGTACGGATTCTCAGAGTCGCCCGTTTCAGCGCCCGCTACGCCCCGCTGGGCTTCCAGATCGCGCCGGAAACGCTGGACCTGATGCGAACCATGGTCGCCAGCGGCGAAGCGGACAGCCTGGTGCCGGAACGGGTGTGGGCGGAAACCGTTCGCGCTCTGAGCGAATTTCAGCCGGGGTGGTTCGTCGAAACCTTGCGCGCCTGCGGCGCGCTGGCGCGGATTTTCCCGGAACTGGACCGGCTGTTCGGCGTACCGCAGCCATCCGCTCACCACCCCGAGATCGACACCGGCGTCCACACCCTGCTGGCTCTGGAACAGGCGGCTGGGCTGGCGGCGGATACGGTGACCCGCTTCGCGGTGCTGGTCCACGATCTCGGCAAGGGAACCACTCCACCCGACGAATGGCCCCGGCATCTCGGCCACGAACTGCGCGGCGCCGATTCGGTGCGAGCCCTCTGCCAGCGACTGAGAATTCCCAACATGTATCGGGAGCTGGGAGTATTGACCGCTCGCTTCCACACTCACTGTCACCGGGCTTTGGAATTGCGTCCGAAAACCCTGCTCAACATCTTGCGAGGGCTCGACGCCCTACGCAAGCCGCAGCGGTTCGAGCAGTTCCTGGTCGCCTGCGAGGCCGACGCGCGAGGCCGGCTGGGCCTGGAGCACCGGGCTTACCGGCAGGGAGCGCTGATGCGCCGGGTTCATCAGGTCGCCGCCGGCGTTCGGGCGCAACCGCTGGTGAAGCAGGGACTGTCCGGCCCGGCGCTGGCGGAGGCGCTGCAGCAAGAGCGGTTGGCGGCGATCGCCGAGGCGCGCAGGGATTTCGGGGAAACCCGAGCGGTTCCAGACCTCACCGTCCGCCCCCTTTCCTTCGCAAGAAGAGGGGACGAAGTTTTGTAGTGCGTTATCGGCCATGTAATCAGTAAGTTTCGATGTTGAAGGCACATATCCGGAATCGCCCGCCCGGACGTGGCGGGCATTCCCGCGCGATCCGTCGCAACCTCCTTGTAAAGTGCTGCATAGCCACATTAGAATAATTGAAATTTCTGTTGGCATTTTATTTTGTATCATAAAGATTACAGCTTTATTAAACCCCTCTGCCTTGCCCACGACCTCACGCGAGTCCAAGGCGGTTTTGAGCCAACGCTTCGCCGACTTTATCAAATTGATCGATCAACCCCGTAACCCTCAAAGAGGACTGGAAAAATGGCATTTCTGAGCGTTGAACAACTGAAAAAAGACTGGGCTGAGAATCCCCGCTGGAAAGGCATCAAGCGCGGCTACACCGCCGAAGATGTCGTGCGGCTGCGCGGTAACGTGCCGGTCGAGTACAGCCTGGCGCAGCGGGGCGCCGAGAAGCTTTGGCAACTGATTACCACCGAACCCTACGTCAACTGCCTGGGCGCCCTGACCGGCGGCCAGGCCATGCAACAGGCCAAGGCCGGCGTCAAGGCGATCTACCTGTCCGGCTGGCAGGTGGCGGCCGACAACAACACCTACATGGCCATGTATCCCGACCAGTCGCTGTATCCGGTCAACTCGGTGCCGGCGGTGGTCGAGCGCATCAACAACACCTTCAAGCGCGCCGACGAGATTCAATGCGCGCGCGGCATCGGGCCGGGGCATAAGGATTTCCTCGACTATTTCCTGCCGATCGTGGGCGACGCCGAAGCCGGTTTCGGCGGCGTGCTGAACGCCTACGAACTGATGAAGTCGATGATCCGCGCCGGCGCGGCGGGCGTCCACTTCGAGGACCAGTTGGCCTCGGTCAAGAAGTGCGGCCACATGGGCGGCAAGGTGCTGGTGCCGAGCCAGGAAGCCGTGCAGAAATTGATCGCGGCCCGCCTGGCGGCCGACGTCTGCGGTATCCCGACCATCCTGTTGGCTCGCACCGACGCCGAAGCGGCCGACCTGCTGACCAGCGACTGCGACGACAACGATAAACCGTTCTGCACCGGCGAGCGCACCGTCGAAGGTTTCTACAAGACCAAAAAAGGTCTGGAGCAGGCAATTTCCCGCGGCTTGGCCTACGCGCCCTACGCCGACATGGTGTGGTGCGAGACCGGCACTCCGGATCTCAACTTCGCCCGCAAGTTCGCCGAGGCCATCCAGGCCCGGTTCCCCGGCAAGATGCTGGCCTACAACTGCTCGCCTTCGTTCAACTGGAAGAAGAACCTGGACGACGCCACCATCGCCAGGTTCCAGCGCGAGCTGGGCGCGATGGGTTACAAGTACCAGTTCATCACCCTGGCCGGCATTCACAACATGTGGTACCACATGTTCGATCTGGCGCAGGATTACGTGAAGCGCGGCATGTCCGCCTACGTCGAGAAGGTACAGGAACCCGAATTCGCGGCGCGCGATCGCGGCTACACCTTCGTCAGCCACCAGCAGGAAGTCGGCACCGGCTACTTCGACGACGTGACCACCGTCATTCAGGGCGGCGTGTCGTCGGTGACCGCGCTGACTGGTTCCACCGAGGAAGAGCAGTTCCATTAAGCCTCGCCATCCGCCGCCCGCCCCATGTCGGCGGGGGGCGGTCGAGCCTTTGCGCCAACCCGGAGGTCATCCCTCCGGGTTTTTGCCATGGCAAGCGCTAAAATAATCCCTGCCGCTTTTGAACGAACATCCATCCAAAGGAGCAGCCGTGAGCCTCAATTTGCCTGCTGGCGTGCAAGTGAACGCCCCGATTCATCCCCGTTTCGACGAGATTCTGACCCATGACGCCCTGGCTCTGGTCGCCAAACTGCATCGTGCCTTCGAGCCACGCCGTCAGGAATTGCTGAAGAAGCGCGTCGAGCGCCAGGCGCGCATCGACGCCGGCGAGATGCCCGACTTCCTGCCGGAAACGAAGCCTATCCGCGAAGGCGACTGGAAGATCGCCCCGCTGCCCAAGGCGCTGGAGCGCCGCCGTACCGAAATCACTGGTCCGGTCGAAGCGAAGATGATCATCAACGCCTACAATTCGGGCGCTGATTCCTACATGACCGACTTCGAGGATTCCAACAGCCCCAACTGGTTTAACCAGATTCAGGGGCAGGTCAATCTGAAGGACGCCATTCGCCGCAGGATCAGCTACGTCAACGAGGTGGGCAAGGAGTACAAGCTCAACGACGAAATCGCCACGCTGCAAATTCGGCCGCGCGGCTGGCATCTGGACGAGAAGCACGTGTTGGTGGACGGGCAGCGCGTTTCCGGCGGCATCTTCGACTTCGGCCTGGTGTTTTTCCACAACGCCAAGGAGCAGATCGCCCGTGGCGCGGGTCCGTTCTACTACTTGCCGAAGATGGAAAGTCATCTGGAAGCGCGGCTGTGGAACGACATTTTCTGCATGGCCCAGGACGAACTCGGCCTTCCGCGCGGCACCATCAAGGCGACCGTGTTGATCGAAACCATCCTCGCCACCTTCGAAATGGAAGAGATTCTGTACGAACTGCGCGAGCACTCCGCCGGCCTCAATGCCGGGCGCTGGGACTACATCTTTAGCTGCATCAAGAAATTCAAGAAGAATAAGGATTTCTGTTTGGCCAACCGGGGCGCGATCACCATGGAAGTGCCGTTCATGCGCTCCTATGCCCTGCAACTGGTCAAGGTGTGCCACAAGCGCGGCGCTCCGGCGATGGGCGGCATGTCGGCGCTGATCCCGATCAAGAACGACCCGGAAGCCAACGAGAAGGCGCTGGCCGGCATTCGACACGACAAGACTCGCGATGCCCGGGACGGTTTCGACGGCGGCTGGGTGGCCCATCCCGGCCTGGTGCCCATCGCCCACGAGGAATTCGTCAAGGTGCTGGGCGACAAACCGAACCAGTGGGAAAAACAGCGGGATGAAGTGTTCGCCGCCAAGGATTTCCTGAACTTCCAGCCCGAACAACCCATCACCGAAGCCGGCTTGCGCAACAACATCAATGTCGGCATCCACTATCTGGGGTCCTGGCTGGCCGGCAACGGCTGCGTGCCCATCCATAATCTGATGGAAGACGCCGCCACCGCCGAAATTTCCCGCTCGCAGGTCTGGCAGTGGGTGGTCAGCCCGAAGGGCAAGCTGGACGACGGCCGCAAGGTCACCGCCGAACTGGTGCACGGTCTCATTCCCGAGGAGCTGGCCAAAGTGAAAGCCACCGTCACCGCCCAGGGCGAGGATACCGCCACTTACGACCAGGCCGCCGGCATCTTCGAGAAGATGTCGCTCGACCCGAATTATCCGGAGTTCCTGACCCTACCGCTGTACGAGGCGATGGATTGAGCCGCCCGGCGGTTAGGCTGGTTAACACCCGGCGAAACCCGCCGGGTTTTTTATTGCTGCGGGTCGCACTTGAGGAAACTTGCCAGCCGGGTATTATCTAATTGTGTCAGCCCATCACAACCAACGGGATGATGCGTTCCGCCATGTCGCAGCCGGACGCTCGAACCCTCCCTTCGTCAGACGCAATGCCGAACCATGAGCAAGGAACATTCATCGTCCCCCGAACAGGATCGCGGCCTCGTCGTAGAGCCGGCGAAACCCGCGCTCAAGCAGCCACCGCTGTACAAGGTGATCCTGCTCAACGACGACTATACTCCTATGGATTTCGTGGTGCGGATCCTCGAACACTTTTTCAGGATGAGCCGGGAGAAGGCCACGCAGATCATGCTGCATGTTCATACCCGTGGCCGGGGTGTGTGTGGGGTCTATACTCACGAAATTGCGGAAACCAAGGTGACTCAAGTGAACGAATTTTCCCGCAGGCACCAGCATCCGTTGTTATGCACCATGGAAGAAGCCTAAGTCCGAAACCCCCAGCGCGATTCGAGGTGTAAGTATGTTGAGCAAGGATCTGGAATTTTCCATCAATCTTGCTTTCCGCGAGGCGCGGGACCGGCGCCATGAATTCATGACCGTGGAACATCTGCTTCTGGCCCTGCTGGACAACCCGGCCGCAGCCGAAGTGTTGCGGGCCTGCGGCGCCCATCTGGACAAGCTGAAACGGGATTTGCAGATCTTCATCCGCGACAATACACCAGTGCTGGGGCCGGACGACCCACGCGAAACCCAGCCGACCCTCGGGTTCCAGCGGGTTTTGCAACGGGCGGTGCTGCACGTGCAGTCCTCGGGCAACAAGGAAGTCACCGGCGCCAACGTGCTGGTGGCCATCTTCGGCGAACAGGAATCGCAGGCGGTGTACCTCCTCAAGCAGCAGGAAGTCAGCCGTCTGGATGTGGTCAACTTCATCTCGCACGGCATTTCCAAAGTATCCGACGAGCAGGATTCCACCCCTCCCCAGAGCGAGGAGAATGCCGAGAATCAGAACGCCAAGCCGCTGGAGAATTTTGCCACCAACCTCAACGAACTGGCGCGGCAAGGTCGCATCGATCCACTGATCGGCCGCCGTGAGGAAATCGAGCGGACCATTCAGATTCTCTGCCGGCGACGCAAGAACAACCCGCTGTTCGTCGGCGAGGCCGGAGTCGGTAAAACCGCCATCGCCGAGGGTCTGGCCAAGATGATCGTGGATGGCGAGGTGCCTGAGGTGCTGCGCAATGCGACGATCTATGCTCTGGATCTCGGCGCGGTGGTGGCCGGCACCAAGTATCGCGGCGATTTCGAGAAGCGGCTGAAATCGGTCTTGGCGCAACTGCGCAAGGAGCGCAACGCCATCCTGTTCATCGACGAAATCCACACCATCATCGGCGCGGGAGCGGCTTCCGGCGGGGTGATGGACGCCTCGAACCTGATCAAGCCCGTTCTGGCTTCCGGCGATCTGAAGTGCGTCGGTTCGACCACCTATCAGGAATATCGCGGCATCTTCGAGAAGGACCGGGCTTTGGCGCGGCGATTCCAGAAGATCGACGTGGTCGAACCGTCCATCGAGGAAGCCTATCAGATCCTGCGTGGTCTGAAGACCCGCTTCGAGGAACACCATGATGTGAAGTACGCCGACAAGGCGCTGCGCGCCGCGGTGGAACTGTCGGCGCGTTACATCAACGACCGCCACCTCCCGGACAAGGCGATCGATGTCATCGACGAGGCCGGTGCCAGCCAACGGCTATTGCCGATCGCCAAGCGCAAGAAAGTGATCAACGTCACCGATATCGAAACCATTATCGCCAAGATCGCCCGCATCCCGCCGAAGACGGTATCCTCGACGGACAAGGATGTGTTGCGCAATCTGGAGCGGGATCTGAAGTTGGTGGTGTTCGGACAAAATGAAGCCATCGACACTTTGGCCAATGCCATCAAAATGACGCGCGCCGGCCTGGGTAACGAGCAGAAGCCGATCGGCTCGTTCCTGTTCGCCGGACCGACCGGAGTGGGCAAGACCGAGGTTACCCGCCAACTCGCCCGGGTCATGGGAATCGAACTGATACGCTTCGACATGTCGGAGTACATGGAGCGGCACACGGTCTCGCGGCTGATCGGCGCCCCGCCGGGCTACGTCGGCTTCGATCAGGGCGGGTTGCTGACCGATGCCATTCTCAAGCATCCGCACTCCGTCTTGCTGCTGGACGAGATCGAAAAGGCCCATCCGGACGTGTTCAACCTGCTGTTGCAGGTAATGGACCACGGCACGCTGACCGACAACAACGGGCGCAAGGCGGATTTTCGCAACGTCATCATCGTGATGACCACCAATGCCGGCGCCGAACTGATGGATCGGCCCTCGATCGGCTTCACCAGCCAGGATCACAGCTCCGACGGTTTGGAAGCCATCAAGCGGATGTTTTCGCCGGAGTTCCGCAACCGGCTGGACGTCATCGTTCAGTTCAAGGCACTGACGCCGGTTACCATCGCCCAGGTGGTGGACAAGTTCCTGATCGAACTGGAAGCCCAGTTGGAGTCGAAAAAGGTCACGCTGGAGGCGGACACGGAAGCGAGGGGCTGGCTGGCCGAACGCGGCTACGATCCCAGGATGGGCGCGCGACCGATGGCGCGGATCATCCAGGAAAGCATCAAGCGCCGTCTGGCCGAGGAGTTGCTGTTCGGCCGTCTGATAAACGGCGGACACGTCATCGTTACCGTGCGCGATGGCGACTTGCAGGTGGAGATTGCCGAGGAAGAGGCTGTGCCGTAGGCGGAGAGGCGGATGTGGTCAGCACGTGCGGTGGGACTCCGCTGGCCACCCTGTCTGGAGGCAACATGCGATGCTGGCACCATTAACGCCCGCGGTAGACGATGCGTCCCTTGGTCAAATCGTACGGAGTCAATTCCACTTTCACCTTGTCGCCGGTCAGGATGCGGATATAGTGCTTGCGCATCCGACCGGAGATATGCGCCGTGATGACATGACCGTTTTCCAGTTGCACCCTGAACATGGTATTGGGCAGGGTGTCAACCACGGTGCCTTCCATTTCGATGTGGTCTTCTTTCGACATAAAACCTCGCTGGCTAACCATTTCTGGCTTTTGTAAAAGACCCGCAACCATAGCGGAAATCCCACAACGCGGCAAGTGGATGACCGGAAAATGGCTTGCGAGGCAGCGTCTCTTAATCCTCCCGAATCAGCGGGTAGCGTGAGAAACCGTGGCTCAATACTCCCGAACCGCAACGTCGTTCGCCGACGATCTGGACATTTCCGATCCCAGGGTCATCGAGGTGCGCCTCGACCGCGTTGGGCCAAGGTGCCCAATGATTCGCCCGCCGGCGTCACCCTGATTTCGCGATCATCGCCCGGGGCGCTGTCGTGACGGAGCCGCGCAAGCATCTATTGGTCGTTTATCATTCCCAGACCGGCCATACCCGAACGATGGCGAAAGCGATGCTGCGCGGCGCGCGGCGGGTGCCGGAAGTCGAGACCCGACTGAAAATGGCCTTGCGCGCCGGGCTGGACGATCTCTTATGGGCGCATGGGTTGCTGCTGGGAACGCCGGAGAATTTCGGCTACATGTCCGGGGCGCTGAAAACCTTTTTGGATCGCACCTACTATCCAGCTCGGGGTAAAATCAGCGGGTTGCCCTATGCGGTTTTCATCAGTGCCGGAAACGATGGTACCGGGGCGCTGACCAGCATCGAACGCATCGCCTGCGGTTACCCGCTCAAGCCTGTGTGCGACCCGATCATCGCCCGTGGCGAACTCACCGCCGAAATCGTGCAACGCTGTGAGGAACTGGGCGAAACCATGGCTTCGGGGGTAGCGTGGGGAATTTTCTGAGGGAGCGGCTGCGCGGGTGGATGGATCGGTTTGGAGTCGCCACCGTCCGGCTACCGTTGTTCGAGCGGCGGTTATTGAGCCGTGTCGGGCGCGCGCTGTGGACGGCCGCGCGAATTTTTGTCTTGGTCTCGCTACTGCTGGTGCTGATCCTGCGCTGGTTGCCGTTGCCGGCTTCCAGTGTCATCGCGCAAAACTGGATCAAGGCGTTATGGGTTGGCAATGGCGCGGCGTTCCGCTACCACTGGACTCCGTATGAGGAAATTTCGCCCTACGCGGCGCTGGCGGTCATTGCTGGCGAGGACCAGCGGTTTCCCGATCACCACGGCTTCGATTTCGTGGAAATTCAAGAGGCGTTGGAGGATCGGGAGGATGGCAAACCCTTGCGCGGCGCCAGCACCATCAGCCAGCAGGTGGCGAAAAATCTGTTTCTGTGGTCGGGGCGCGGCTTCGTCCGCAAAGGACTGGAGGCCTGGTTCACCGCGCTGCTGGAACTGTTCTGGTCCAAGGAACGGATTTTGGAAGTCTATCTCAACATTGCCGAGTTCGGCGACCGTACCTTCGGCGTGGAGGCCGCCAGCCGGCGGTTTTTCAACAGGCCCGCCGCTCTGCTGACCGCCGGCGAGGCCGCCCGACTGGCTGCGGTATTGCCCAATCCGATACGCTATCGAGTCGACAACCCCTCGGCCTACGTGCTCGCGCGCCAGCGCTGGATCGAGCGGCAGATGCGGCAACTGGGCGGTACAGCCTACCTCGACGGGCTTTGATTCGGAGAGCGCATGGAACAAAAAACCCGGGCGAGCATCACCTATTGCACCCAATGCCGCTGGCTGCTGCGGGCCGCCTGGCTGGCGCAGGAGTTGCTGATCACTTTCGAGGAGGAATTGGGCGAGGTCGGGTTGCGGCCTGGCACTGGCGGCGTATTCGAAATTCGGGTCGGTAACGAACTAATCTGGTCGCGCCAACAGGAAGGCCGATTTCCCGAAGCCAAGGAAGTCAAGCAGAGGATTCGCGACCGAATCGCGCCGGATCGGCATTTGGGTCATTCGGACCGTTGAGCGGGTCCGGTCTATCCTTTTAACCGACAAGCAAACCTTGAATGGAAGTGTCATGCGGGACTCACAAGTCATCGACGCTATTCCGGCAGGACGATGGGGGTTACCGTCCCGTCGGATGCTCAATACGTTGGGCGTGCTGATCTGCGCCGGCGGTTTGGGCTTTTCCTATTACGTGCAGCATTATCTGGGGTTCGAACCGTGCCCCTTGTGCATTTTCCAGCGGTTGGCACTGCTGGTGGTTGGGCTGCTGTTTCTGGTCGTCGCACTGCACGGTCCACGCGACTGGGGCGCGAAGTTATATGGTGTGTTGCTTGGGCTTGCCGCGGGGGTGGGCGCCGGTATCGCCGCCCGGCACGTCTGGTTGCAACATTTGCCCCCGGAGGAAGCACCTCGCTGCGGGCCGGGATTGGAATACATGCTGCAAACCTTTCCGCCGAGCGAGACTCTCCGCGAAGTGCTGACCGGTTCCGGCGAGTGCGCCAAGGTCGACTGGACGTTGCTCGGATTCAGCATGCCCGAATGGACGTTGTTGCTGTTCCTCGGCTTGGGAGTGGTTGGAGTTTTGGGCAACTGGCGGTTGCGCTGAGCCAGAACGAACCGCGGATTCCGCTCGCGGCGAACGCCAGGCTGACCGGTTACGGCTCCATCGCGCGCGTGGTTTGAGGTCTGTATCGATTGCGTACTCCCCGACTCTATCTGCCCGTTCCGTTGATGGCCGGCGCGATGGCGCCGCTTGATGGCGACGCCTTCAGCCATGCGGTTCGGGTGTTGCGGCTCGAGCCCGGCGCGCCGCTGGTGCTGTTCGATGGCTCGGGCGGGGCGTTCGCGGCGATCTTAGCCGAAATCGGCAAGCGCGACGCCCTGGCGCGGGTGACTGAAGCCCTGCCTGGAGAAGTGGAATCACCCTTGCCGGTGGTGCTGGTCCAAGGCGTCTCGCGCGGGGAGAAGATGGATTACACCTTGCGGAAAGCCGTCGAATTGGGGGTCGTCGCCATCCAGCCGGTATTCGCGGAACGCGGGGGGGTCCACCTGGCTGGCGAACGGCTGGAACGAAAGACGCAACACTGGCGGAGGATCGTGATCGGCGCCTGCGAGCAATGCGGCCGCAACCGATTGCCGGAGCTGGGGGAGCCGCTGCCGCTGGCTGACTGGCTGTCGCGGCTGGCGTCAGCCGATCTCTCCGGCGCTTCGCGCCACTCTTCGCTTCCCTTGTCAAGGGATGTACCCGAAGGTTGGGAGAACCCGCAAGGACAAGGTTTGCGGCTGCTGCTCGATCCGTTGGCCGATCGGGGATTGCGCGGGTTGCAACCCCCGTCCGGACCGGTCACGGTGCTGATTGGCCCGGAAGGTGGCTTGAGCCCGGCCGAGATCGCTCGAGCCCGCGCGGCGGGATTCACCAGCGTCCGGCTGGGACCGCGAATCCTGCGCACCGAAACCGCCGGTGTCGCGGTGCTGGCGGCGGTGCAAGCGCTGTGGGGGGACTGGGAGTAGCGGGAGCAGGTGGACTACTACATATCCGATCGGGCCGCCGAGTATTCATCCGTGTAGAGTTCGTTGACCTTGACGGCCATGATGAAATCGTTTTCGTGCAGCCCATTGATCTTGTGGGTGTAAAACAGCACGTTGGCATAACCCCAGCCGAAGGTGATATCGGGATGATGGCCTTCGGCCTCGGCGAGATCGCCCACCCGGTTGACGAAGGCCAGCGCGGCGGCGAAGGTCTTGAATTTGAAGCGCCGCTCGAGCTGGGTACCGTTTTCCAGCAATTGCCAGCCGGGTGCCTGCGACAGCAGAGTTTCCGCTTCACTCAACGCGAGCGGAGGAATACCGCCCCGACAGGGCGAGCAGGTCTTCCGGGACAGTTCCATCGCGCACCTCGCTTGGGAATTCGTTATGCAATCGCGTGTGGATTAGAGTGGTAAAAGTTGGAAAAGTCCGCCGCAACGGACCAATTCGCCTATACTTGCCCGCCAAGTATCGACCAAAATCGGAGAACCCGCATGCGATACGCCTTGAACCTCGCCTTGGGCGCGGCGCTGGCCGCTGGCGCTGTCTCTCCCTCCTCGCAATCCGCTGCCGGGCAACCGGATGTCACCGTTGAGGTGAAAACCAGCCGGGCCGCCGCGCAGCAATTCGGCGGCACTCTGAAGGAAGCGTTGCAGCAAGCCACGCGGAACGGCGGCCCGGTCGATGGTATTTCGGTCTGTCACGACAAGGCCGGACAAATCGCCGCCGACCTGGCTCAGAACCTGGGCATGCTGGTCGGCCGGACCAGCCTCAAGATTCGCAATCCCGACAACGCGCCCGACAACTGGGAACTGGCCGTCCTCAAACAGTTCGAGGCACGCAAGGCTCAAGGCGAATCGGCCGACAAATTGGAATTCTTCGCGATCATCGACGACGACAAGGGTCAGAAGACCTTCCGCTACATGAAAGCCATTCCCACCGCTTCAGCGTGCCTGGTCTGCCACGGCGAGAACCTCGATCCCGAGGTGGACACCAAGCTGAAGGAACTGTATCCGAACGACAAGGCGCGCGGTTTCAGGGAAGGCGACCTGCGCGGGGCGTTCACCATCGCCAAACCATTACTTTAGGGGGCCACATGGACTGGTTACCGCGCCTGACCGTCGCCACCATCATCGAACGTGACGGCCGGTTCCTGCTGGTTGAGGAATACGCCGACGGTGAGGAACTGGTCTACAACCAGCCGGCCGGTCATCTGGACGAGCATGAAACGCTGGCGGCGGCGGCCATCCGGGAAACGCTGGAGGAAACCGCCTGGGAAGTTCAGATCGACGCCATCGTCGGCATTTATTACTGGACTCATCCCAAGGGTCATACCTTCGTTCGCACCTGTTTCGCCGGCAAGGCCTTGCACCACCATCCCGACCAGCCGCTGGATCAGGGCATCCAGCGGGCGGTGTGGCTGACGCGGGAGGAAACCGCCGCTCTGGGACCGAAATTGCGCAGCCCCATGGTACTGCATTGCATCGACGACTACCTGGCGGGAAAACGCTATCCGCTGGAACTCTTCGGCTATCTTTGAATGAGGGGAGAAAATCTCGACGCCGCCGCTTCCAGCTTGCGCGGTTACGTACCGAGATATGCCTCCTTAACCCGGGGATCGCCCAGCAATTCTCGACCGGTGCCCGACAGGATGATGCCGCCGGTTTCCAGGACATAGGCGCGGGATGCAATCCGCAGGGCCATGTTGGCGTTCTGCTCCACCAGCAGAATGGTGGTTCCGGAGCGGTTGATGTCCTCGATCACCCGGAAGATCTCTTGCACCAGCCGCGGCGACAATCCCATGGACGGTTCGTCCAGCACCAGCAGCCGACCCCGGCTCATCAACGCCCGCCCCACCGCCAGCATTTGCTGCTCGCCGCCGGACAGGGTCCCGCCCGGCTGACGTTGGCGCTCCTTAAGCCTCGGAAAGATCGCAAAGACCCGGTCGTAATCCGCCGCGATCTCGCCCTTGTCCGCCCGCTGCCAGGTGGCCAACCGCAGGTTTTCCAGCACGGTCAGATTGCCGAAGATACCCCGACCCTCCGGCACGTGGGCGATGCCCAGTCCGACGATCCGGTGCGCGGGCACCCGTTTGAGATCCTGACCCTCAAACACGACGGCGCCACCGTAGGATATCAGACCCGAAATCGCCCGCAGAATCGAGGTCTTGCCGGCTCCGTTGGCGCCGATCAGGGTGACGATCTCGCGTTTCAGCACGGTGAAGGAAACACCATGCAGCGCCCGGATACCGTCGTAATGGACCTCCAGGTCGCGCACTTCCAGTTGAATGTCCTCGAACCCACCCGTTCCGTCGCTCATCCGACCGGCCCCTCGCCCAGGTAAGCCTCCAACACCTTGGGATCGTTCTGGATCGCCTCCGGCGGCCCCTCGGCCAGGGTTTCGCCGAAATCCAGCACCTTGATCCGCTCGCAAATGCCCATCACCAGCTTCATCTGGTGCTCGATCAGCAGAATGGTGAGCTTGAATTCCCGCCGAATCCACTGAATGAACTCCATCAGCTGATCGATCTCGTTCGGATTCATGCCGGCCGCCGGTTCGTCCAGCAGCAACAGCTCCGGATCGATGGCCAGCGCCCGTGCGATTTCCAGCCGCCGTTGCGAGCCGTAGGGCAAGTTTTTGGCGGTCTCGCCGGCCAGATGCTCCAGCTTGAAAATGGCCAGCAGCCGCTGGGAATTTTCGATGATGCGCTGTTCTTCCCGGCGGTAGCGGCCAAGATGCAGCAACGCCTCCAGCGGACTGTAGCGAACCTGGGCGTAATGGGCGATGCGCACGTTGTCCAGCACCGACAAATCCCGGAACAGCCGGATGTTCTGGAAAGTGCGGCCGACCCGCAGCGCGGTGATCTGATGCGGCGTCTTGCCCACCAGTTCGGTGTCCCGCAGCCGGATGCTGCCCTCGCTGGCCCGGTAAACTCCGGTGATCAGGTTGAAGATCGTGGTTTTGCCCGCGCCATTGGGACCGATGATGCCCATCAAATCGCCGGACTGGAGGTCCAGATTGAAATCGGCGACCGCGCACAGACCGCCGAAGTAGTGCCTGACCTTAGTGGCCGCGAGCAGCGTCATGACTTCCCCCGTGGACGTTCGGGCGGTGGTGGGCATCCAGGTCGCGTCTGGGGATAAACCAGCGGAACTCCCGCAAGCCCATGATTCCGCGCGGCCAGTACAGCATCACCAAGACCAGCAGCAACGGCATGATCACCATCCGCCAGACACCCAGGTGACGGATGAAATGCTCGTTGAGCGGATCGAACACCACCGCCGGCAGCCAGGCCAGCATGGCCGCCACCGTGGACGGCCGCAGCAGTTCCAGCAGTACGGTGTAGGCGGTCGCGCCGAGGATGGAGCCACCGATGGAGGCGATGCCACCCAGATAGACCATGATCAATATGTCGGTGGTCTTGATGATGTCGAACACCCGGGGGCTGATGAACTGCAACAGATGGGCGAACAACCCTCCGGCGATGCCGGCGAAAAAGGACGACACCATGAACGCCAGGAACTTCACCCGCTGGGTATTGACGCTCATCAGGTCGCTGGCGATCTCGTCCTCGCGGATCGACAGGACGCCGCGACCGTACTTGGAATAGACGAAGTTGCGCACCACCCAGACCGACACCACCACCCAGAAAAACACCCAGGGCAACGTGGTTAATTTCCTGATGCCGGGAATGCCGCGCGGGCCGCCGATATAGTCGATATTCTCGATGACCGACTTGACGATCATCAGGAACGCCAGGGTGATGATGGCCAGATAATCGCCGCGCACCTTGAACGACGGCACCGCTACGATCAGCCCCAGCAGCGCCGCCATCAGCCCGCCGGCCAGCACCGCCAGTGGAAACAGCCCCGGATACGCGGCCACCGGCAACACCTTCTGGGTCAGCAGGGCGGCGGTGTAGGCCCCCACCGCCATGAAGCCGGCGTGGGCCAGGGAAAACTCGCCCATGTAGCCGTTCACCAGGTTCAGGCTGACGGTCAGGATGATGTTGATCCCGACGTACATCATGACCAGCTGAACGTACTTGTTGAACAGGTTGTACTCGGGAATGGCGAAGGCCAGGACGAACCCGACCGCAATCAATACCGGCAGTAGCCAACGCTGCGCCATCAGCCATTCCCAACCCACGTTCCACACCGTCTTCATACTTTTTGCGTCCGTGGCTTACCCAGAATGCCGTAGGGCCGAACGACGATCAGCAGCATCAGGAGGGTGAAGGCGACGAAATCCCGGTAGGTGGAGGGAAAAAAGGCCGCGACCATGATCTCCACCCCGCCCAGGATGAAGGCGCCGATCATCGCTCCGCGGATGTTGCCGATGCCGCCCACCACGGCGGAGATGAACGCCTTCCAGCCCACCATGATGCCCATGTAGGGGTCGATGACCGGATAGGCAAGCGCATACATGGTGCCCGCCGCCCCCGCCAGCCCCGCGCCGATGGCGAAGGTGATCGAAATGATGAGATCCAGCGGCACCCCCATCAGCGGCACGAAAGTCTTGTCCCAGGAAATAGCCCTCATCGCCATGCCCACCGGGGTACGGTGGACGACGTAATCCAGCACGAACATCAGTCCCAGCGACAGCAGGATGATGATGACCTGCAGGGAAGACAAAGAGACGCCGCCCAAATCCCAGGTGACATTTTCCAGCAAAGCGGGAATGTTCTTGGGATAGGGCGCCAGCGCCAGGGTGAAGTTTTCCAGAAAAATGCCCACCCCCAAGGCAGTGATGATGGCCGACACCCGGGGCGCGTGGCGCAACGGCTTGTAGGCCAGGCGCTCGATCATCACCCCCAGCAGCGCGGCGCCCAGCATGGTCAGCAGCAGCGTGGGCACGAAGGGCAGACCCAGGTACACGGCGGCCAGGAAACAGAAAAAGGCCCCCACCATGAACACGTCGCCATGGGCGAAATTGATCATGGTCAGAATGCCGTAGACCATGGTGTAACCCAAGGCGATGAGGGCGTAGATACTGCCCAGTTGCAGGGCGTTCAAAGCCTGTTGCAGCCAGTAGATGATGCCTTCGCTCAAGATCGTGACCCGCGGCGCCGCTGTTGCAAGAAGAAGGGCGGCCCGTCGGACCGCCCTCGCGTTACGTCAAGCCGTCATCCTCGATCGATCAGGGATTGGCGTTGGTGAAGTAGGTGAATTTGCCGTCCTTGATTTGCAGGATGACGGCGCTCTTGATCGGGTCGCGCGAATCGGCCTGGAACTTCATGTCCCCGGTAACGCCCTTGTAGCTCGGCAGGGTGGCCAGCGCGGCGCGGATGGATTCACGGTCGGCCTTGCCAGCACCCTTGATCGAGCCGAACAACAGGCCGAAAGCATCGTAGGTCAGCGCGGCCACATCGTCCGGCGCCACGCCATAGGCCTTTTTGTAGTCCTCAATGAACTTTTTGGCGACCGGCGCGGCGTTGTCGGCGGCGTAGTGGGTGCTGAAGTAGTAGCCGTTCAGATCGGCGCCGCCCAGAGTCAAAAGTTCGGGGCTACCCCAGGAGTCGCTGCCGATGAAGGGAACAGTAATGCCCAACCGCTTGGCCTGCTGCACCTGGAGCGGCACTTCATTGTAGTAGTTGGGCAGGAAGATCACGTCCGGCTTGGCGTCCTTGATCTTGGTCAACTGCGCCGAGAAATCCTTGTCGTTGGTGGTGTAGGTCTCGAAGGCCACGATCTTGCCGCCCAGCTTTTCATAGTTCGTCTTGAAAACCTCGGCGATGCCCTTGTTATAGTCGGAAGCCACGTCGTAGAGCACCGCAGCCTTCTTGGCCTTCAGGTTCTCCAGCGCGAACTTGGCCAGCACTCCGCCTTGGAAGGGGTCGATGAAGCAGGCCCGAAAGACGTATTTCTTGGGCTTGTTGGTGCTGGCATCCAACGTGGTTTTAGGATTGGTCGACCAGGGTGTGATCAGCACCGTTTCGGAACTCTCGGCGATTTCCGACGCCGGGATCGCATAACGGCTGGCGTTGGGGCCTACGATGGCCAGCACCTCGTCCTGGGTGATCAACTTCTGGGCGGCGGCGGCGGACTGGTCGGCCTTGCCGGCATTATCCTCCACCACCAGTTGCACCTTCATTTTTTCCTTGCCGACTTGCAGGCCACCGGCTGCGTTGATCTCCTTGACCGCCAACTCGGCGGCATTCTTGCAAGACGCTCCCACCGCGGGCATGTCGCCGGTCAGTTCGGCGATAACGCCCAGCTTGAGGGTCTTCTCGGCGCTCCAGGCGGTCGCGCCAAGGGAGACCATCATCGCAAGCAGCAACAAAGATAATGCTTTTCTCATAAAATCTTCCTCTCCTGAAAGTCGTCGACACCGGAAGCCCGGTCATCTATTTAAAAGAGTGAGGACACGATACTGCGAAGCAGCATCGAAACGACGAGCGCTTCATTCCTCCCCAAAACGATTATAGCGTTGCCGCCGCAGTTTACGCTTCTGTTTACAGCGACCCCTTCGCTTCCCACGAAGGAGAGATGATCTGCTCGGACCGCTTGCGGCAAACAGCCTCCAACTCCTTGAGAATGGTTTCCATGCCGATCAATTTCTCCAGAATGGAACGGATGTTGTGCAAGGCGTAGATGACATCCACATCCATCTCCAGATACTTTTCCCGCTCGCTGCGTTCCGCCTGTTCGATGGCCGCCTGAATACTTTCCGCCCGATCCACATCGGTACCCAGCAACCGGATGAACACCCTGAGCTTCTGCCGCTGTTGAACCATCCACGCGTTGTACATATACAGCAGTTCGTAGCCGTCTTCGACCGAATAGGCCTTGTAGCGAAACTTGAGCTTGAGGTCCTCGAAGGTGCTGCGCCTGAAAGCCATGCCTTTCTTCCAGTCGTCGATCGCCTGCCTGAATTCGATCGGAAGAAAATCCACGCCGACTTGAATGCGGTTTTTGATGTATTCCAATTCCTGTAATTCTTTATCGACCAGTTCGGCGTGCAGGCGCACCTGCTGGTGAATGGCCTCGGTACGGGTATAGGTCTTCTGGACCGGCTTGCCCGGAACCGTCTCGGTAGCCGCCAACCGGCTCCCTTCCCGTTCCGCCTCAATCCATTCGGAAATGGCTTCCTCGACAGCCCGCATCCTCGCCCCGACCTCCTCGGCTTCCCGCCGCTCTTCCGTGGTCCGACGCAGCTGCACGCGGTCGGCTTCGGCCTGTTCGGCTGCCGCCCATTCGGCTATGGCCTGCTCCACGGCCGCCTTTTCGATGGCCGTCCGTTCGGCGGCCGCCTTCTCCACCGCCGCCCGCCGCGCCGACAATCGCGCCGCCGCCGCCCGGGCAATCGCTACTTTATCCGCCGCCGCCTTCTCCGCCGCCGCCTTCTCCGCCGCCGCCTTCTCCGCCGCCGCCCGCCGCGCCGCCTGCAGCTGTTCCTCGATCCGCTGCTTCTGCCCCAAGATAATGCGGACGGCCAGCCAGCCGACCGCCGCCAAAACCGCGGCCACCCCCACCAAAACGATTGCGTTAGTCAGTTGCCAAGTACTCATGTGCCGCCTTTCCGAACCGCTGATCCGTACGAAATCTTTATAGTTCGATTCAACCTAGCGCCGAGTCTGGCCCGATTCCAGAGACCGTTATGCCTCGCCGCCGAACAACTCCAGCAATCGTGGCAACAGCAGGGCCAACTCTCCAGCCATCAACGCGAATTCGGCATCGAACAGGGCTTCCGGGGAATCCGCGACATCCCGCAAGGATTCCCGGACCACATCGCGAAACTGGAGCCGACGAATGACCAGCGCCTCATCCAGCACGAACGCGACCCGATCCTTCCAGATCAAACCGAGCCGGGTTACCTGCTTGCCGGCTTCCAGATGGGCACGAATCTCGTCGCCAACCAGATTCTGTCCCCGGCAGCGCACGACCCCGCCGGTCTCCCCTCCCTCCCGCAATTCACAGACATCGCCCAACGAGAATTCCGCCGGCGCTTGTCCCTCGTCCAGCCAAGCCGTCATGACCGCCGCCGTGGATTGCCTGACCCGGGGCGGCGCGACCGGCAGCGAATCCAGTGTCTTGCGCAATATGCCGGTGATTTCCTCGACTCGGCGAGGACTCGCGCTGTCGGTTACCAACCAGCCTGCCGCCGGGTCCAGATAAGCGTAGCCGAGACGGCCGCGGGTCAGGGCGCGAGGTAGCAACTCCCCCACGAGTTGGTCGCGCAATTCCTGCTTCTCCCGACGCCGTACCGGTCGCCGCCGCTGATCCTCGATCAGGGCGACACGCTCGGCCACGGCCTGATTGACCACGATCGGCGGCAGCAATTTTTCCTCGATCCGCAGGCACACCATCAACCGCCCCGCCGCGGCGTGAACCAGATCGCGCGCCTTGCGACCCAGAGGCGGCACCCAGCCGGCCGCGCTGGACTGATGGCTGGGACAAGGCTGGAAAGCGCGCCGATCCAGTCGGGCCGCCAGTTCCTCGGCGGTCAGGGGAAGAGGCTCGACCAAACGAAACACCGTCAAATTCCTAAACCACATGGGAGACCATCCGTTGCCGCGAAAGCGTGGATTATCCGCCAACGCCGGAGTATCGCCAAGCCGGCCATTCAAGCCTTCAAGCCGACCGATGCGACATGGCAACAAGATATCCGGCATGATGTTGCGCTGCAACAAAAGTTGCATTATTCTGCGCTTCGAACGATTATTTTCGATGTCACCACAATTTTCAGGAGAGACTTGCCATGTCCAACGATGCGTTGGCCAAAATGTCCGAACAGTATCAAAACTTTCTTGGCCCGGTGATCAAGGCCAACAAGCTCTCGGCCGTCAATCTCGAGGCTTTGGTCAATTTCCAGATGAGCGCCCTGCAATCGTACGTCGATATGGCGATGAGCCGGATGAAGGCCGCCGCCGACATCAGCGACCCGACCAGTCTGCGAGCGTTTCTGACTGGCCAAGCCGAGGCGATCACCGGCCTCCATCAAAAATTTACCGACGACACCAAGACGCTGGCCGATTTGATGGCACGCTTCAAGACCGAATTCGACAAGCTGGTTCAGGAAAGCCTGTCGGGCGTCAAGTAGCCCTCCCGCGACATCTCCGGACAGCCGCTGGCCGAACCGCGCCGTTCGGGAACCGTTTCGCCTCGCCGCCAGCGGCCCAACCTCCGGTTTCGGCCCCTGCTCCCATGCCCAAACTCCGCATCGTCGTCGGCTTGTCCGGCGGCGTGGATTCCTCGGTCGCCGCCCTGCTGCTGGTCGAGCAGGGCTACGACGTACACGGCGTGTTCATGAAGAACTGGGAGGAGTCCTTCGACGCTGGCTACTGCGCCGCCGCCGAGGACCTGGAAGATGCGCGGGCCGTATGCGAAACGCTGGGCATCCCGCTGCATTCGGTCAATTTCACCGCCGAATATCAGGACCGGGTGTTCCGCTACTTCCTGGACGAGTACCGGTGCGGTCGGACGCCCAATCCGGACATTCTGTGCAACACCCAAATCAAGTTCAGAGCTTTCCTCGACCACGCTCGGCGGCTGGGCGCCGACCTCATCGCCACCGGCCACTATGCCCGGCGCGTGGAGCGAGGCGGTCGCCATCATCTGCTCAAGGGTCGCGATCCCGGCAAGGACCAGAGCTATTTCCTGTACGGGCTCGATCAAGCCCAACTGGCCAGCGCGCTGTTTCCCGTCGGTGACTTGCACAAACAGCGGGTGCGGGAACTGGCGGCGGCGGCCGGCCTGATCACTCACGCCAAGAAGGACAGCACCGGCATCTGTTTCATCGGCGAACGCCGGTTTCGGGAATTTCTCAGCCACTATCTGCCGGCGCAACCCGGCCCGATCCGGACGCCGGAAGGAAAATGGCTCGGCGAGCATGCCGGCTTGATGTTCCACACCATCGGCCAGCGGCAGGGACTGGGCATCGGCGGACGGCGCGACGGCAGCGGCGAACCCTGGTACGTCGCCGGCAAGAATCTGGAAGACAACGCCCTGATCGTCGTTCAGGGTCGCGACCATCCCAGCCTGTTCCGCTTTCGGCTGCGCGCCGCGCAACCGCATTGGATCGCCGGGGAACCGCCCGCCACGCCGTTGTCGTGCCGAGCCAAAATCCGCTACCGCCAGCCCGATCAGGCTTGCGTCCTCGAATCGCTGGACGAGTGGGGGGCCGAAGCCCGCTTCGCCGAACCGCAGCGCGCCATCGCTCCCGGCCAGTCGGTCGTTTTCTATCTGGGCGAAGACTGCCTGGGTGGCGGGGTGATCGATATCGCCTACGATTGAAGGAATCCTTTTCACAAACCGAAACCACCAGTCCATGCCCCAAACCGACCATGACCGCGTCATCGCTCTCGCCGGCGCGATGCAGGCCACCGATCTGGTGCGCGGCATCGCCCGGCGCGGCCAGGCCAACCCGGACGATATCGAAACCTGTCTTGCCAGCCTGATCAGGATCGACGCCCCAAGCAGCGCCGACATTTACGGCGGCATCGCCCGGCTGCGTTCCGGCCTGCGTCTGCTCGAGCAGCAGCTCAACACCCCCCGGGACATGGAATTGACCCGCTACGTGATCACGCTGATGCGTCTGGAACGACAGTTGTCCCGGCGCGACGATCTGCTGCGGCTCATTCGCGCCGGCATCGAGGACATCATCCAGAATTTGGCGCATTTTCCGCTCGACCACGGCAATACCATCGCCAGTTTCGCGGATCTCTATCTGAAGACGCTCAGCACCCTGTCGCCGCGAATCATGGTCAGCGGAGATCCCGTTCACCTGAACAACCCGGCAAACACCAACCGGATCCGGGCGCTGCTGCTGGCCGGCGTCCGTGCGGCGATCCTGTGGCGACAAAGCGGCGGCGGCCGGCTCGCCCTGCTGCTGCGGCGCAATCCCCTGCTGCGGGAAACCCGCCTGCTCCTGGCGAGCACGACCTGACATGGGTTCAAACCTTTCGGTACGCTTCGACCACATTGTGCAATTGGCTGATCTTGTCGAGCACCCGGCTGAGTTGCACCACGTCGGTGACCTCCAAGGTCAATCCCATGCGGGCGATGGACGTTTCCCGATCGGTCAGGGTATTCGCGCCGAGCACGTTGACTGGTTCGTTGGCAAGAATCGACGTGATGTCGCGCAACAAGCCGGAGCGGTCGTAGGCGATGATCATGATATCCACCGGATGAGTCGCGGGCGTTTCACCCCAGCTTACTTCGATGACCCGTTCGTGGTGCTGGCTGGCCAAGGCAAGCAGGTTAGCGCAATCCTGCCGGTGGATCGTGACTCCGCGCCCTTGGGTAATGTAGCCGGCGATCGGCTCGAACGGCACTGGCTGGCAGCAGTGCGCCATCTGGCTCAACAACCGCCCCACCCCGCGGATTTGCACGTCGCCCTTGCCGGACTCGGCAACCTTGGGCTTGCGGACCACCGGCAGGCTTTCCCCGGCTCCCGGTGAGGCCGACAGCAGATCCGGAATCCGGGCGATTACTTGCGCGGTGGTCAGCGCGCCATGACCGATGGTGGCGAAAAGTTCGTCCGGCTTGGCAAAGTTGAGCTTTTCCGCCACTTTTTCCAACTTGATCTGGCGGATGCCCAGCCGCTGAAATTCCCGCTCCAGGGCGGTGCGACCGGCGGCGATGCTCTTGTCCTGATCCTGCTGGACGAACCACTGCCGGATCTTGGCCCGCGCCCGGTTGCTCTTGACATAGCCCAGATGCGGGCTGAGCCAGTCGCGGCTGGGGCCGCCGCTCTTGGCGGTCAGCACCTCCACCTGCTCGCCGTTCTTCAGTTCGTAGGTCAGCGGCACGATGCGGCCGTTGACCTTGGCGCCCCGGCAGCGGTGGCCGACCTCGGTATGAACGTGATAGGCGAAATCCAGCGACGTGGCGCCTTGGGGCAACTCGACAATCGCGCCCTTGGGAGTGATGGCGTAGACCCGGTCCTGGAACGCTTCGGCCTTGAACCGTTCCAGCAGGTCGCCGTCGTCGCCGTCTTCCTCCCGGTATTCCAGCATCTGCCGCAACCAGGCGATCTGCCGGGCGGTCGCGTCGCCCGGACCCTCCCCGCCTTCCTTGTAGCGCCAGTGCGCGGCCACGCCCAATTCGGCGTTCCGGTGCATGTCGAACGTGCGGATTTGGACTTCCACCGCCCGACCCTCGGGCCCCACCACCGCCGTATGCAGGGATTGATAGCCGTTGGGCTTGGGACGGGCGATGTAATCGTCGAATTCCCGGTGGATGTGGTTCCAGCGGGTATGCACCACGCCCAGCGCGGCATAGCAGTCGTTCACCGACTCGACCATCACCCGCACCGCCCGCACATCAAAAATCTGCTCGAAAGACAGATTCTTGCGATGCATCTTCCGCCAGATGCCATAAATGTGCTTGACCCGACCGCTGACTTCGGCGCGGATGCCGGCCTGTTGCAAATGGTCGCGCAATTCATCCATGACCTGGTCGATGTATTGCTCGCGGTCCGCGCGGCGCTGGTCGAGCGCGACGGCGATCTGCTTGTAGACCGCCGGCTCCAGATAGCGCAGCGCCAGGTCTTCCATTTCCCACTTGACGCGACCGATGCCGAGTCGGTTGGCCAGCGGCGAAAAAATGTCCAGTGTCTCCTTGGCTATACGCCGCCGCTCTTCGGCGGGCCGCTGCCCGAGCTGGCGCAGCGCGTGCAGCCGCATCGCCAGTTTGATCAGCACCACCCGAATATCCTGGGCCATCGCCAGCAGCATCTTGCGCAAGCTTTCCAACTGGCGACCGGCGTGGTGGCCGCTCTGATGCAATTCGCCGATGGCATCGAGCTTGACGATCCCATCCACCAGGCGTGCGATCGCCGGACCGAAATCCTCTCGCAAAGCCGATGGCTTGATCCGTCCCAATACGACCGGCTCGTGCAGCAGCGCGGCGGCGACCACCTCGTGATCCATGCCCAGATCCGCCAGCAGATCGGCGACCGCCAACTCCGGCTCGCCGCCCAGCGCATACGCGCGTCGCACGACCTCGATCTGCGCCGGAGACCATGAAACTTGCAGGGTATTCAGCCACGTGTCGAAATCCGCGCCGGCCAGCGCGGTCTGCCTGGAACTGACCATGATGCATCCCCAGAAACGATCCAAAACAGCATCACGCCTGACGCTGAAAAACCAGCCAGGCGAACGACGGGGGGTTGAAAGCGGACGGATTGAATTCCAGAAGTTGCGGATAGCGCGATTTGCCGGGATTACGCCCTCCCCCGATACAGAAGGGGGGAGGGTCGGGGCACGAGGGCGGGAAAGGGCGCGGCGCGGCTTAGTTGTTCTTGGCGCCCTGATCGACCCACCGGCGGATGATCACCAGCTTATCTTCCGCCAGCTTCACCTTGCCGTGCGGCATCTGGATGGAGGGATTCACGCCGGGACGGCCTTCGATCAGACGGTTCAGACTGCTGTTGAGGCTCTGGCCAGGGATGATGACGGGTCCCATCTTGGTACCCTTCATCAACTCTTCGTACGAGCCCACCGCCAGACCGCTTTTCTGGTAGCCCTCGCCATTGGGTACGGTGTGACACTCCGCGCAGCTCGCCTTCAGAATCGGATATACGTCCTTCTGGAAGCTCACCGGCTTGACCGGTTGTTCCCTGGAACAGCCGGCCAGCATAGCCACGCCCAAAACCAACACGGATGCAAGCAGTTTACGCGAATTCATGGATCGTCCTTTGGATGAAGTTTTAGACGAATTTTAATGCGTTCGGATGATGCGGCGACAATTTTACCAGACTTGGAAGCGTGAGGATGCCACGGCGGCTCCAATCCTGTTCCGAGATCCGGCATCAACCAACAGGGCCGCGAATTTTCAATAATTCAATTCTAAACCACTTGACCTGCGGTCACACTCAAACATTCAAGCCCTTTCCGCCGGCATCCCGCAGGGGGGTTCAGGAGCAAGGCATGGATCGCGGCGACGTCATCGACGCCGGTACCGGGAGGCTACCGTTCCCGCTTGCGGGGCCCGGGAGAAGCTTGGCAATACCCCGCGACATCGTGGTCGCCAACGTCAGTCACCCGTTCGGGCTGCTCGATATCGGGCAGGCGGAACAAACCCACGCACGGGAACCGCCCGGGGATGCGGTATCCGCCCTTGGCCGCCTAACGATATCCTTACGGAAAATCATCCTTTAGGCGATTCGCGTTATAATAGAATGGAACGATGCGCACGGCGCTTGACCCCGACCCCAGACGCCCGCCACTACTCCGAATGCCAGGCAACGCCGCGACGCCGTTGACACTATCGGCAGGCCATTTGTGGTCTGAAGCGTCAAGCACCGTCGGACATGGCCTCAACCGTCCACACAACAGGATGAAAAACGTGACGAGCCCGAAACTCCAACCCGAATTGCAACGAATCATCGAAGCCCGCCATCATGACCCCTTCGCCGTGCTGGGCCGTCATCCCCAGGACAAGAAGGTCGTGGTCCGCGCTCATCTGCCCTACGCGCAGGAGGTCCATATCGCCGAGGGCAACTTGCCGCTGCAGCGGATCCCCAACACCGATCTGTTCGAGTGGCAGGGCAAGCCGGACCAAGTACCCGAACGCTACCGGTTGATCTGGCGCGATTCCGACCATCACGAACACATTTCCTACGATCCCTACTGTTTCCCGCCACAACTGCCCGATTTCGACTTGTATCTGTTCGGCGAGGGCAAACACTGGCATGCCTATCGCTTTCTGGGCGCGCACCCGCACGAGGCCGACAGTGTCGCCGGGGTGCTGTTCGCGGTGTGGGCGCCTAACGCCGAGCGGGTCAGCGTGGTCGGCAGCTTCAACCGCTGGGACGGCCGGGTCCACCCGATGCGGGTGCGCGGCGGCAGCGGAGTTTGGGAGCTGTTTATCCCCAATCTGTACCCGGGCGATCTGTACAAATTCGAAATCCGCAACCGCCACAGCGGGGCAATCCTGCTGAAATCGGACCCTTACGGCCAGCATTTCGAAATGCGCCCCAGCACCGCCACCATCGTTCCCAAACCGGAGACTTACGCCTGGCGCGACGAGCACTGGCTGAACAAGCGCAAAAGCGCCGACTGGCTGCACGCACCGATGTCCATCTATGAAATCCATCTCGGCTCGTGGCGACGCGGCCCGGAAGGCGAGTTCATGAACTACCGGGATCTGGCGCACCACTTGGTGGATTACGTCACCGAACTGGGGTTCAGTCATATCGAACTGCTGCCGGTGACCGAACACCCCTACGACGCCTCCTGGGGCTACCAGACCACCGGCTACTACGCTCCGACCAGCCGTTTCGGCACGCCGGACGATTTCCGCTATTTCATCGACTACTGCCACCAGCACGATGTCGGCGTGATTCTCGACTGGGTGCCGGCGCACTTCCCCAAGGATGCCCATGGACTGGCCCGCTTCGACGGCGAGCCGCTGTACGAACATGCCGATCCGCGCATGGGCGAGCATCTCGACTGGTCCACGCTGATCTTCAATTTCGGCCGCTACGAGGTGAAGAACTTCCTGCTGTCCAGCGCCCTGTACTGGATCGAGGAATTTCATCTCGATGGCTTGCGGGTGGACGCGGTCGCCTCGATGCTATATCTGGACTATTCGCGCAAGGAAGGCGAGTGGATTCCCAACAAGTACGGCGGACGGGAGAACCTGGAAGCAATCGACTTCCTGCGCGAACTCAACACCGTGGTGCACAGCGAACACCCCGGCGCGATGGTGATCGCCGAGGAATCCACCTCCTGGCCGCAGGTGACCCGTCCCACTTATTTGGGCGGACTGGGCTTCAGCATGAAATGGAACATGGGGTGGATGAACGATACCCTGCGCTACATGGCGCAGAACCCGGTCCATCGCAAGTACCACCACGACCTGCTGACTTTCAGCATGTTGTACTGCTTCACCGAGAACTTCCTGCTGCCCTTCTCGCACGACGAGGTGGTGCACGGCAAGGGCTCGATGATCAACAAGATGCCCGGCGACGAGTGGCAGCGTTTCGCCAACCTGCGGCTGCTGTACACTTACATGTTCACCCATCCCGGCAAGAAGTTGCTGTTCATGGGAACCGAGTTCGGTCAGGGCCACGAATGGAACAGCGCCAACCCCCTCGACTGGTGGGTGCTCCAGTACGATTTTCACCAGGGCATGCAGCTGCTGGTCAAGGATTTGAACCGGCTCTATCACAGCAGCCCGGAACTGCACCATTACGAATTCGAGTGGCAGGGCTTCTCCTGGATCGATTGCCACGACGCCGAGCAGTCGATCCTGAGCTACCTGCGCAAGAAGGACAATGATTTTCTGGTGGTTCTGGTCAACTTCACGCCGGTGCCCCGCCACGGCTACCGGATCGGAGTGCCACGACCGGGCCGTTACACGGAAATCCTCAATTCCGACTCGCACTTCTACGGTGGCAGCGGGGTCGGCAATGGCGGAGTCGAGCTGATCGCCGAGGAACGCCCCTGGATGGAGCACCCCTACTCGATCATCATTACCGTGCCGCCGCTGGGTGGCCTCGTCCTTCGGCCGGAACCCTTGCCAGAGCCGATACCGGTTGTCGCGGAAACCGAAGTTGAATCACCGCCGACGGAGGAATCGCTGGAGGAAGACTCGGCGGCGAGCATGGTCGTATTGCCGCCGCTGACCGACGAGTCGGACCTGGTGGAGGAAGAGTTGGCTCAGCCGGAATGAACCACCGACTCATTTCGATTTTGTGATCCACTCACCGGGGCGCGACCCCTCCGCCGTCGCGCCCCGGACCGTTTTCGGCTGCCGCCCTCAGATGCGTCGATATAGCCCTTCCATATCGGTTGTGGAATTTCCCCTCCTTGGCTAAGGAGGGGTGGCGCGGAGCGCCGGGGTGGTTCGAACAATACGAGCCCATACAGCCCCTCAAACGTAACCGCCGGTCACCAATTCGGAGACGATGAGTTTCTGAATCAACTTCTCTTTCTGGCCGGTCGGCCGATCGAGTTGGAGACGGGCCAAATACCGCTTTGCCTTTTCTGGCGCCGCGCCAACCGTCATCGCCTTGACGATGGTCTTCATCAGATCCCCCCTGGTCGAAAGCCGCAGCTTGAGGCTCTTGAGGACTCGCCCCAGAACGATTTCCTCCTCGGTAAAGTCGGTTCCCAGCGGGAAATCGGGTAGCAACCCCATCTTCCTGTATTTCGCGAGCCGCGCCTGAATTCGTCCGGGCGTGTTATGGAGATAGTAGGGTGGGATCTGGTAATCCTGCGGAATCTTGCCTGCTCGTTTGGCTTTCTCCAGCAACTCGGGCTGAAACCGCGAATCGGCGATATCGAGCAAGGCGATCACCACCTCCTTGTCCGAGCGCCCGCGCAAGTCGGCGATGCCGTATTCCGTGATCACGATGTCGCGCAAATGACGCGGTATGGTCACATGACCATAGTTCCAGACCATGTTCGAGGACGTGGTCAGCCCGCTCTCGCGGGTGCTGCGCAGCATCAGGATGGAACGGGCGCCCGGCAGTTCGTGGGCCATGGCCACGAAGTTGTACTGACCGCCCACGCCGCTGATCACTTGGCCGTTCTCCAGCCCGTCGGATATCGCCGCCCCCAACAGGGTCACCATGATGGTGGTATTGATGAAGCGGGCGTCCCGCCGCTGCAGGACCGCCAGCTCCTCGTTGCCGTAGAGCTGGTTGACCCGATGTACCGTGGTCATGCAGATCTGCTGGTTTTCTTCGGGGGGCATCGTACGCAGAGCCTCATAGAAGCTCTGCGGTCCCATGAAAAAGCCGCCGTGCATCAGGATGCCACCCTGGAGATGGCTACCCAGCCCATCGGCGACGACCGCCGCGTAACTCTCCGGACGATCGAGATCGGCGGGAACCGGCTGGGTTCCGTCGATCGTCAGCTCGCCATCCTGGTAACGGACCCGGTGGTTGAATACCCCAAACCGGCGCAGAAAGCCGACATCGGCCTCGGTCAGGCGGGCCGGAATGACGCCCCGCTCCAGCAGAACCCGCAGAGTTCGCTCGTCGACCGTCTCGGTGATGACCCCTTCATTGAGCAAACGCTGCAACGGGGCGCTGTCGTAAACCCTGCGCCTGAGAATGCCATCCTGATACAGATGCAGAAAACCGTTGACGAACATCTCGCTGGCGCCGTACAACCCTCGCTCGAACGGTCCGGTCCCCCCGATGCGCCCGATCAGATCGCCATGGTGATTCAGAATGTGCGACTCGGACAACAACTGGTTGTAGAGTTCGTTCCGCTGTTGCCGAACCCGACAGAAATGCACGATGGCATCGCCCAGGCAGCCGATACCGATCTGCAGGGTGCCGCCGTCGCGTATCAGGGCGCTGGCTTGCAGGCCCAGCATGTAATCCGCGTTATCCACCGGCATGTTGGGCGCGCCGAACTGCCGGAAGTCATAGCGTGGACGATCGATCACCAGATCAAAATCGGCCGGCCGGACCATGGCGTCGTTATACATGAACGGCATCTCGCCATTGACCTGGGCGACGGTGACCATCGGCCGGCCCTGACGGCGCGCGCCCTCGATCATCGGAAACAAATCCAGGGTCACTTCCGGGTTGCTGCCGAGGCTGAACCGCAACTCGCCATCCACCTCTCGCTTGGCCACCTGCTGCGCCAGCACGTTGACGCCGTTTTCCATCAAATCACGGGCGGCATGGGTATAGTTGGTGCTGATATAGTTTTGCTGCTGCATCGGCACGTTCATGAACCCGCCCGGCTTGAAGAAGAATTCCGCGACCTCGACGTTGGCCGGCACCCGGCCGAGCCGCAGATCGACCGCGTACTCCAGATCGGGATAATTGCCGAACACCCGCTCGATGAAGGGTTCCAGAAACCGTTTTTCCAGATCGCTGGATCCCTTGGGCGTTTCGACGGTGATCGCGGTGATGATCTTGAGATGCAGTTCCGGATCCGCCTTGGCCCGCTGGTAGAAGGCGTTCACCAATGGGTTGGGCTTGCCGATGCCCAGCGGGATTCCGAGCACGACCCGCCTGCCGACCCGGGTGATAACCTCATCGACGCAGCCTTCGACATCCTCGCAGTAACATGGGCTTTTGGTTTGCATGATCCGATCTCTCCCGGCCGGTTGGTGATTGCGCAGGTGAGTGACGCCCCCGCCCGATGGTGCCACCGAAGATCGAGGAAATCCCGCGAAGCGTATCCCTATCTTCGATCCGTATTTGATTGTTTGACAGGCAGAACGACCGTGCGCGAACTGTTGCCGATTATAGCAGGTATCGCCCGCCCGGCCCGTGGCGGGTTATTCCGGAACGGATTACACTAACGAGCATTTCGAGCACCGCGCGCGACGCGGAACCGCATACCGAAAGGAGGAGTCTCGATGTCAGACAGCAGCACCTTGGAAGCCAACAAAGCTCTGGTCCAGCGCAACTTCGAAGTCATTTGGAGTCAGTGCAATCTGGACGCAACGGATGCGATCATCGCGCACGATTACGTCGGTCACATCGCCACCCTGCCGGAACCGGTGCGCGGCATCGAGGCGTTCAAGCAGGTGATCATGCTGTATCACTTCTCCTCCCCCGATATCCGCTTTGAAATTCAGGATCAAATCGCCGAGGGCAACAAAGTTGCCACGCGATGGATCGCCCGGGGCACCCATCAGGGCGAGTTCATGGGCATCGCGCCCAGCGGCCAGCGGTTATCCGTGACCGGCATGAGCTTCCACCGCATCGAGAACGGACGCATCCAGGAATCCTGGGACGACTGGGACGCCCTGACCATGCTGCAAAACATGAGCGAGGATGTCTTTCAATCGCTGTCGATGCGCATCTGACCGGCTTGGCGCCGATCGCGTCCTTAGGGTTTTCCCGCACGCGACGAACGCAGCGCGCCGGCCGGATCATGGCCGTTGTCATCACTCGCCTTCCCGGCGGAGCAACGCCCGATCCACCTTCCGGCAACCCCATGAATCCATGAACCGGCCACCATTCCATGCAGCCGGCTGATTTCCGCCCGGCCTGGTGGCTCCCTGGCCCTCACGCCCAGACGCTGTGGCCGGCGTTGTGCCGGCGTCGACCGCGATTGTCCCTGCGCCGCGAGCGTCTGGATCTGCCCGACGGCGACTTTCTGGACCTGGACTGGACGCCCGGCGAACGGGGTCCCATCGCGCTCATCCTGCACGGTCTGGAAGGTTCCAGCGATTCTCACTACGCCCTCGGCCTGCTGGCGGTGGTCGCGCGCCGTGGCTGGCGGGGCGCGGTCATGCATTTTCGCGGCCGCGGCGGACAGGTTAATCGGCTGGCCCGGGGTTATTGCGCGGGGGATACCGCCGATCTCGCCCATGTCGTGGACTGGCTGCACCGGCGGGAACCGGCCACGCCCTTGACGGTCATCGGTTACTCGCTGGGCGGCAACGTGCTGCTAAAATGGCTGGGCGAAGCCGGCCGCGCCGCGCCGCTGCGCGCCGCCGTGGCGGTATCGGTACCGTTCGTGCTGGATACCGTCGCCCGGCGGCTGAATCGGGGATTTTCGCGACTTTATCAGTTTCATCTGCTGAGCGAACTGAAACACAGTTACCGCGCCAAATTCAGCAGCCGCACGGATGGGCCGGTATCCTTGGACAGCTTGACAAGCCTGCGGGATTTCCACGCCTTCGACGATCGCATTACCGCGCCCCTGCACGGTTACGCTGGGGTCCACGATTACTATGCTCGCGCCAGTTGCCGCCCGTACCTGCGGCGCATCCGCGTTCCAACCTTGATCCTGCACGCCTTGGACGACCCTTTCATGCTGCCGGAGGCGTTGCCGACCCCCCCGGAGCTGTCCGCCGACATTCGCCTGGAACTCAGCCCGCACGGCGGCCATGTCGGTTTCGTCGCCGGTCGCTGGCCGTGGCGGGCCGAATACTGGCTGGAGCAACGGATTCCGGCGTTTTTAGAGGCGGGATGGACCGCTGCGTCGACTACCGCCAGTTCAGAACCAACCGCCCCCGCCAGCGTTCCGTTCCGGTGAATACCGCCACCCCACCCGCGTTCGCGGTTCGTTCCAGCGGCGGTGCCGTTCCAGCTTCCGCTCGCACGGATACCCGGGCGAGCGGCGGTACCCCAACCACCCGCACCACGCCGGCCATCTTGGGCATTGTCAGGCGTATTTCGCCACGGCCGGGTTCGTCCACGAATACAGTGGCGGATTCATCGGTAACAACCCCATGGCCGGCCCGATCCAGCGACAGCGGCACGGCCCTGGCCAGACGAGGTGCGTCCAGGGCCGGCGTCAACACCATCAGGAAGGCGTCCTCCCGGCGGGGCGCGCCCGGCTGGATTTCCAACCGCCACCAACCGACGTCGAACCAGGGTTTCAGACTGGAGCCCTCGATAAAGTTGACGCCATCCAGCCGCGCATCGTCACCGTCGGCTTCAACGTAAAATTGATAATCCTTGCCGCCGACCAGCCGGATAACCGCATCTTCCGGCAGGATGCGTTGCACGGTCAGCCAACCGCGCCCGTTGCGCACTTGCACCCAATCGTCGCGGCTTTCCAAAATTCCGTTGTCACGCCCGCCCCTGAGCACCCGCGCGTCCGCCACTTGGGGCTGCTCGACCGTATGCAGCAGCCACTTCTTGACAAAGTCGGCCTCGACCGTCCGCACGCGGTCGCGAACCAGCAAGCGGTCCTCGCCGGACAGGTACATCATTTGCCGCTCGACTCTCTCGACCTTGCCACCCCAACCTCCTTCGTCATGAATGGGGTTGTTGTAGGCGGCGGTCAAATCGGCGGCGATATAGGTGTAATCACCCTCGTGATGCTCGAATTGCAACAACCGGCCACCTCGCAGGTGTAGCCCCCGGTCACGGTTATCGAGCCAACCCCGGAGATCGCCGATGGCGCTGCCGGTCGGCAAAATGACCCGCTGGCCGCCATCGGCGACTTTGTCGGCAAAGAAATGATTGGGCCGCACGATTTCGTTGGGCCGCAGCACGAGCAGGGTATTTTTCGCGACGCTGCGAATCGCGTAATGCAAGCGGTTGGGACTGAAAAATCCGCCATACGTGCTGCTGTTGATCGCCAGCGGCGCGCCCTTGAACAGGCTGAAGTGACCGGCGTCATAGTGGCCGTGATGGGTAAACGCATCGCCGGCCCGGAAACTGATGAAGGTCGCGTCGGGCGACCAATCGGAGCGGATGTAAAGCAGATTCAGCGCATCTCGCCCAAATAGCCCCGCCGTGGGGAGCACGCCGGCGAATCCGCCCAACCCGGCTTCCACCGCCGGTGCCAAGGCGGGATCGTTGAACAACCGGAAGCCCCAGCGATAATCCCCGTAGTAACTCTCCGGGCCGTGCAACCGGCCAAGATAGGCCGAATAGGCTCCCAAAACAGGATCGCGCGTGGCTTGCGCGATCAAATCGATCACTCGCCGGGTCTCATCCTTTAAATCGACGCGCGGCCCTTCATCACCCAGCCCCTCAACCCGATGATCGGGTCGAGTCGCGTAGAGAGTCCAGTATCCGACCCGGCGCAACACTTGCCGGATGCGTTCGGCCTGACGACTGTCTTCCAGCCCGTTCAGGTAAGCCGAGCCGGCCAGGGCGATGATGAAGGCCCGGCTGTTGATCCAGTAGTTGTAACCTTCCGGCCATCCTTCCGTCAGCTCGAGGGCTTTAATCGTTTCGAGAAAATGTCCTTGTGCCCTGGCGACAAGCCGCTCCCGCTCCCTATCGGTCGGATCCAGCACGACGGCGCACAACCAGGCGTCGGCCGCCAGGGTGCCGCGCCCATGCCACAGCGAAGGACCGCCATCATCCAGTTGTCCGAGCGTTCCACGGAGCGCCTGCTCCAGCCGGGCCTCGAACTGCCGTCGATCCTCAGATCGCAGGCCTGGATAGACCCGCAACAGATCGTAGGCCAGCGCCAGTTCCCAGCACTCGCCCGCCTGATCCCCGCTCCGCGCCGACGCCAGCGATGGTGTAAACCGGCGCAACGCCTCCAGCAGACGCTGCCCCGATTGCCGATCGCCGGTACCGAGCCAGCACGCAGCCAGTTCCAGCCGACCGTTCCCATCGCAGGCAACGCTCGGCGGCTTCAATCCCCAACGGCGATAACCGGCTTCACGCGCCGCCAGCACCGGCGGAACGCCCTCGCCCGACCAGCCGGCCAGTTCGGACAAAACGATACGCGGGTGAGTCGCGCGCAATCGACCGTCCAGCACCCAATCGCCATGGCGCGGCGCCGGCTCGAGCAACTCGATCAGCCACGGGGGATTCAGTCGCGACCATTCCAGACCACGAACCAGCATTTGCCGGAGAGTCAACGGGTAATCGGCCAATAGAACCCAAATCATGCCACCGATCACCGTCGCCACCGCCATCAACCCGGTAGCGCGGCTCCAGTAAAGCGACCCAAACGGGATCGCCCTATTCGAACGCCGTTCGCCGTTCTCCCACCGCTCGCGGTCGTCATTACCCCTATCGCGGTGGCGTTTCATGGTGGAGGATGGCAAGTGCTCGACAACGCTCGCCTTACCACCCCCGCAACCAGTCACGGGTCCATGTCGCCACCTGATCCCGCCACTCGCGGCGGGAGAAGGTGTGATTGGCTTCAGGAAAATCCAGGACCGTCACCCGCGGCTGCGCCAGCAGGCAACCCCAATGCCGGGATGCTTGGGTGGTATCACGGAATTCGGCGGCCGTCAGATCGTCTCCGCTCAGAATCAGCAACACGGGACCGGCAAATCGCCGCAACCCATCCGCCATACGCTCGGGCAACGACCCATTACGTGACGAAGAAATCGCTCTGGTTTCAACTGCCGCGCCCTTCACCACGCTGTCCTGGCGGTTCCGCCAGACCTGCCCGACCAAAGCCAACAACGAGCGCAGCGCTGTCCCCAATGAAAATTCGCCGCGACCTATCTTGCGCCACAGGTCCGGATCGACCAGCCGGGACAGATAGTAATGGCGGAGATAGGCGCGCGCCTGGCCCGCTTCGGTCCGCGCCCACGGATTCAGCAAAACCAGGCCGGCAACGCGGGGATCGCGCCAGGCGTAAAACAGTGCCGCCGAGGCGGCATCGCACAGCCCCCAAATGACCACCTCTCGTAGAGTGGGGACTCGTGCGTGAAACGCATCGATGGCGGCCGCGATATCGGCGTCGATCTCCTCGAAACCGGGAAATTCCCCACCGGAATCGCCCATGCCGCGACAGTCAAAGCGCAGCACCGGAATACCGGCTTGCGCCAAATCCCGGGCCAGCAACAGAAACTGTCGGTGACTGCCGGCCCGGTACTGCGGACCACCGACCACCACCAACACGCCGCGGGTCGCGTCCGGAGTCTTCAAATGAAGGACGCCCAGCAATTCAGCTCCTTCACAAGCAAAGACCAAGGGAAATTCCGACGTCACGGCGCCTCGTCCAGAGCGGCCAGGGTCGCGTCCAACAGAGCCGGCGCCACGGCGATTTCCTGGGTCGACCAAAAGGCCTCGCCGGCTATCGTCCGGACATGGACCGACACGCCGGCGCCACGCCACTCGTCCACCACCCGCTGGCTGGCTGGCGGCAGGGCTCCGCCCGTGATACCGGCCAGTTCGAACCAGTCTACCCGGGTACCGTCGGCCGGCACGGTCGGACGAACCCGTTCCAGCGTCGAGGCCAATTCCGGGTGAAGTTGATAGCCCCCCACTTCCAAAGACTGTCCCGCCGCCAGCATTCCCCGCAACCCGGCCATGGTTTCGCCGCCTCCCTTCAACCGGTCGGACGTCAGGCGCAAGCGCAGGAACTGCTGGAGAAACCGCTCGCCCGACAGCACCGGTTGCCAGAGCAACAGCCGCGTTGCTCTCAACTCGCCCACCAGATCAGTCGCCAGCAGGCCACCCAGCCGCAATCCCCAAAGATGCAGTTGTTGATGGCCGCGCCGGCGCAGCCAGACACCGCCGCGCGCCATATCGTCCCGCCAGACATCCCAGCGGGCCTCGGCGAAATCGCCGGCGCTCTCGCCGCTGCCGTGGAGATCGGGAATCAGCACGCCGAAGCCGGCGGCGGCCAGCCGGCGCGCCTGCAACGCCGCCATGCGCCGGGATTTGTTCATCTCCTCGGCAAAGGGAGGAACGAACAACACGCCACCCCGCTCGAGCACTCCAACCGCCGGCGGATGATAGACCGCAAACAGCGCACCCCGGCTTCCAGCCAGAAAGAACGGCTCGATCACCGTCCGTCAGGTCCCGGCCACGATCTTGTCACGAACGAACTCATGGACTCGGCCCACCGTCTCGAAGGTTTCGGCGCTAATTTCGTCGTCCGCGATCTGGATGTCGAACCGTTCTTCCAAGGCGTTGATCAGCGTAACCACCGCCATCGAGTCGAATTCCGGGATGCTCCCCAACAGCGGGGTATCCGGGCCGAGCTTCCGCACCCGGTCGCCCAATTGCAATATCTCACCGATCAACTGCCGCACCTCATCGAATTCGACCATCGAGACCGTCTCCAGGAATGAGAAACCAAGAATATCGCGCGGTCCTGTAAGCCAGCCGGCCACCATCCACGCATGAAGGGCGTCAAGATAGCGTTGCCGCCGGCAAGAATCCAGCAATCAGTCTACTATCCCGGTAGGGGGCTTGCGAGCCAGCACCACATGGCCCATCACCGGTTGATTGCCCTCCTGGCGCAGCGTGGCGTCCGCCCGCGCCCGCGCCTCCAGGCCAGCGCCGGCCAGCACTCGGTCCAGATATTCGGACGTGTGGCTGTAGCGGCCACTCCGGTTGAGACAATAACCATCATCGGGCGCCACCTCCACCGCGATCTGCTCCGCCGTGAACGCCAGCCAGCCCCCGGGACGCAGGGCATGAGTCGCAGCAGCCAACACACTCTCCAGCGCCCCAAAGTACACCAGGGTGTCGGCCGAAACGATCAGATCGTAAGCTCCGGGTCGCTCGTTCAAAAACGCGGTCAGTTCCGCCACCGCCAGTTCGTCGTACCCGCCCCGCTCGCGCGCCTTTTCAACCATGCGCGACGACAAATCCACGCCGGTCAGACGGCGGGCATAAGGCCGCAACATCGAAGCGCACAAACCCGTACCGCACCCCGCATCCAATACGTCGAGCTGCCTGGCCCCTTCACCCAACGCATCGGCAAGCCGCGCCCCGATCAATTCAGGCGCCCGATAGTCCAATCGTTGCAGGTGTTCGTCGAAATGATCGGCATAACGATCAAATAAATCAGTTACGTAGGCGTCAGAAGCCCGCGCTGGTTTGTCTTGGCCAAACCACGCTGCCAACCGGTGCCGGGCAACCGGATCGTCCGGCATCAGCCTTAGCCAGTGTTGCAACAGGGCCAACGCGTTTTCAGTACCGCCCAATTGGAACACGGCGTTGCCCAGCACTGCCCGAGCATCCTCGATCCGCCCCACGTGATGTAGCAAGGCACCCAACTGCTTGGTCGCCTCTTCGTGCCCGGGGGCGTGGCGTAGCGCGGTTTCCTGAGCGGTGATCGCTTCTTCAATCTGCCCTAGCTCCGCCAGCACCAGACCGAGGCGGTGGTGGATTTCAGCGCTTTCGGGGCGCCGCTCGCTAGCCTGACGGTAAGCCTCCAAAGCCTCCTGCAGCCGCCCCAAGCCCCTGAGCAGCGCGCCCAGGTTGACGCAAGCTTCCACTTCGTCCGGTCTGAGCACGATCGCCTGCCGGTACGCCGCGATGGCATCCTCGAAGCGCTTCTGGACGATCAGGATGTTGCCGAGATTGGTATGCGCGGATGCATAATTGGGAGCGGCACGGATGGCCCGGCGAATCAATTGTTCCGCCTGGGTCGACTGCCCTCGTTGCTGTTGGAGAATCCCGAAAAAGTTCAATGCCTCGGGATGGTCCGGTCGGTCACGAAGAACGCGCTCGTAGAGCGACTGCGCTTCCATCAAATGACCTTGGCGATGCAGGTTCATCGCCTGCGCCAGCAACGCCGAAACATCGCCGTCGCGGGAGATGCCGCCGAGCGCCGCCGTTGGCTTATCGAGTTTCCTATCGCCGCTGCTCAAAACGCCTCCTCAACTCCATCGTGTTCGAGTTTCAGGGAGGCTTGCGCGCGGCCACCAGGAATCCGACGACCGGTTCCCCCCCCTCCAGACGCAAGGTGACGGTTTCCAGGGTCTCCATCTCCATTTCCACCTGGGCCAGCACCCGCCGCAGGCAGGCGTCCGAATGCCGGTAACGACCGCTCGGATCGAGGCTGAAATCGTCCGCCGCATCCGTGTCTTCAAGCCGCTCCACGGTGAATGCCAGCCAGCCGCCCGGCCGTAAAGCCGTGGCGGCGGCGGTCAGAACTGGCTCCAGTTGCCCGAAGTAAACCAGGGTGTCTGCGGATACGATCAGATCGTACGCCGCTGGCCGGTCGGCTAAAAACGCGGTCAGCTCGGCGACGACCAGTTCGTCGTAGTCTCCGCGGGTCCGGGCCCGCTCGATCATGCGCGGCGACAAATCGACTCCAACCAACCGTCGCGCATAGGGTCGCAGCGAAGGGCCACAAAGCCCGGTCCCGCAGCCAGCGTCCAACACGCTCAACGACCCATCCGGTCTGTCCATCGTCGCGGCGACCGTCGAGGCAACCAACTCTGGCGCCCGGTATTCCAGGCGATGCAGGTGTTCGTCAAAACCGTCGGCCATGCCGTCGAATAACTGCTGAACGTAGCTATCGGCCGCCCGTCCCGGCACATCCCGCCCCGAATGCGCCGCCAGCATGTGCCGGGCGACCGGATTGGCCGGATCCCGGACCAGCCAGTCCCGAAATAGGGCGGCGGCTTCGTCGTTGCAATTCAGCTTGTACAACAGAATACCCAGGCTCTTGTACGCCATCGCATGGGTCGGTTGCAGGCGAATGGTCTCCCGAAACGCGGCAACAGCCGCTTCGTATTGTTGCCGGGCAACCAGTGCCTTGCCCAGATTGAAATGCGCCTCCACCAAGCCCGGCATCAGGACAATGGCTTGCCGCAAGGCGGCGGTAGCCTCCGCGAACCGGTCGGATCGCAGCAACATCACGCCCAGATTGCAGTGGACGCTGGGATTGCCTGGAGCCAGTTCGACGGCCCGCTGGTAGGCGGTAGCCGCCTCGTCCCAACGATCCAGCGCCGCCAATACGTTGCCCAGATTGTTCCAGGCGTCGGCGTATTGCGGACTCAGGGCCAGCGCCCGGCGGATCAGGTCGGCCGCTTCCGGGTGCCGGCCTCGCTGCGAGGTCAGCACCCCCAGGAAATGCAGGGCATCGACTTGTTGCGGATTCCGCTGGAGTTCCCGCCGATACAGCGCTTCAGCCTCGTCCAATTGCCCCCGCCGATGCAGTTGGATGGCTTGCGCCAGCGCTTCCGAATCGCCGCCCACTCTCGCCGGTTCCCGCCTGGCAACCGCTCTACGTTGCTTGCGATTCATCGGTGGCGCTCGGATATCCGGTTGTATTGTCTGGTGGCGACACGGCCGAAAGAGTAATCGGTTGGCCGTCTTTTCTGATTCAAGGAGCAACGCCTTCGACGGCTGCCGGCACGCCATATCGCTTCAACCAATCCAGCGCTTTCTGGGCCTCGGTAATGATCCGATTGCCAACACAGCGCTTGGTGGTATAGCGCGCGCCATCCGGGGACGCATGGAGATAGAGCAGGTATTCCTCGCCAGTCCGAAATTCAAAGGCGCAGGTGGTGGAGGTCAGGATATCGATTTCAGCGCGAACCGGTTTTTTCCAGGCTTTGGATACGCGAACGCTCGCCGTGGCGCCTTCCTTGTTGATGTCGCCTCGAACTGCCCGCGCCTGGCCCCACACCACCACATCCGCCTGTCGATAAGCGGATGCTGGAGCAATGTCCTCAATGCAGCGACAAGCCAAGCTGGAAGCCGGCAACGCTAGCAGCAGGAGGATAAAACCCGCCATCCCCCGTGAAACATCCCGCATCGACATGCGCGATCACCCGTGAATATTGGGGTTAAAAGGCGTGCTGGGGTCATCGACGCCCGTCGTCAGTTCTGACCTCTTGCCTAATCCACACTCGACAAGCGCCCGTTCGGCTCGCTGGTCCGCCCCGCCCGGCGCGCCATCAGTATGCGCCAACTCGTGAATCAGAGTCGCCAGGACGGTCCAGCGCCCGATCCTGAAGGATTTCTCGGATATGGCGATTTCCTTACCACCCACCATGTTGGTCTCTCCAAAGTAAGGCATCGTGGCATGGTAGTTCACCCAAATCGAGCTGTCGGCCAAAAGATCACCGAGCGACCGACCGTTGGGCAATGTTTGAAAATAGGTATTGGCCGAATTGATGTTGCTGGCGATCCATTTCGCCTTGGTGCGCGCCCAGCGCATGGTATCCTGATGCTTGGGTGGAATAGCGACATAACCGGCTTCGGAACTGACGTGGTCGCCGATGTTGATCTGTATGCCTGCCATGAGAACACCTCCAGAAAAGTCAAGTTAACCAAAATGACCTCTATCCCTCGCATGATCCGTAATTGTCGAACTCCTGATTAGCATGCTGGTAGAGGCTGAGATCGGGAAATCCTTTTCCTTGGCAGGCACGTTCCATGCCGACTCCAGCAAACCCTTTCCAGCAAACACTTTCATGCTGACTGGCCGCACGAGACTCGATAGCCAATCCAGAATGAACTTCCCACCGTTCACTCTGGACTGGTTCATCTTCGCCCGATCCACGCTCGTGGGAATATTTACTCGAACGCGTAAGCGAAATCGCCTTCCTTTACCTGGACCTCGACCCGTACGACCGGCTTTCCTTCCACCATCCGGGTCAGGAATTCCTGACTGATCGCCGGCAGCATGGTGTTGGTCAGGATCGCGTCCACCATGCGCCCGCCGCTTTCCAGCTCGGTGCAGCGGCTGACGATCAGCTTGATCACCTCGTCGTCGTAACCGAACGGCACCTTGTGATTTTCCTTGATCCGCTTCTCGATGCGGCCCAGTTGCAACCGGACGATATCCCCGATCATCGCATCGCTGAGTGGATAATACGGAATCGTCACCAACCGGCCGAGCAGCGCCGGCGGGAACACCTTGAGCAAGGGTTCCCGCAGTGCCTTGCCCAAACCCTCCGGATCGGGCAACAGTTCCGGGTCCTTGCACATGCTCGCGATCAGATCGGTGCCGACGTTGGTGGTCAGCAGGATCAGGGTGTTCTTAAAGTCGATGAACCGCCCTTCGCCGTCCTCCATCCAGCCCTTGTCGAAGACCTGGAAGAAGATTTCATGGACGTCGTGGTGGGCCTTCTCCACCTCGTCCAGCAGCACCACGCTGTAGGGTCGGCGGCGCACCGCCTCGGTCAGCACCCCGCCCTCGCCGTAACCGACGTAGCCCGGCGGGGCGCCCTTGAGGGTGGAAACGGTATGCGCTTCCTGAAACTCGCTCATGTTGATGGTGATGACGTTCTGCTCGCCACCGTATAGCGCCTCGGCCAGCGCCAGCGCGGTTTCGGTCTTGCCCACCCCCGACGGGCCGGCCAGCATGAACACGCCGATGGGTTTATTGGGATTGTCCAGCGCGGCGCGCGAGGTTTGAATGCGGCGGGCGATCATGTCCAGCGCGTGGCGCTGGCCGATGATGCGGCGGTTGAGAATGTCCGCCAGGCCCAGCACGGTTTCGATTTCATTCTTCACCATCCGCCCGACCGGGATGCCGGTCCAGTCGGCCACCACCGAAGCCACCGCCTGCGCGTCCACGCTGGGCAGAATCAGGGGCGACTCGCCCTGTAATTCGTGCAGTTGGGTCTGGAGTTCTTTCAGTTCCGCCAACCAAATTTGCCGCTGCGGATCGGGTTCGGCCGCGGCTTCGGCTTCGACCGTGCCGCCGACGCCGCGCAATTTGGCGCGCAATGCCAGAATCTGATCGACCAGCCCCTTTTCCTCCTGCCAGCGGGCTTCCAGTTCCACCAGCCTCGACTCTTCGGCCCGCAATTTTTCGTTGGCCGTCGCTTCGCGCTGGGCGGTATCAATGCCGACGGCTGTTTCACGGCCGATAATTTCCAACTCGACCTTCAGCCCCTCGATGCGGCGACGGCTGTCCTCGACCTCGGCCGGCACCGCGTGCAGGCTGATCGCCACCCGGGCGCTGGCGGTGTCGAGCAGGCTGACCGCCTTGTCGGGCAACTGGCGGGCCGGGATATAGCGATGCGACAGCTTGACCGCCGCTTCCAGCGCCTCGTCGAGAATCTGCGCCCGATGATGCTTTTCCATGGTCGAGGCCATGCCGCGCATCATCAGAACGGTCTTTTCCTCGCTCGGCTCACCCACCTGCACCACCTGGAAACGGCGGGTCAAAGCCGGATCTTTCTCGATGTGCTTTTTGTACTCGGCCCAGGTGGTGGCGGCGATGGTGCGCAACTTGCCGCGCGCCAGCGCCGGCTTGAGCAGGTTGGCGGCATCACCGGTACCGGCCGCACCACCGGCGCCGATCAGGGTATGGGCCTCGTCGATGAACAGAATGATCGGTTTGGGTGAAGACTGTACTTCGTCGATGACTTGCCGCAGCCGGTTCTCGAACTCGCCTTTCATGCTGGCGCCAGCTTGCAGCAGGCCCACGTCCAGCACCCGCAGGGTCACGTCCTGGAGGGGGGGCGGCACGTCCCCGGACGCAATGCGCTGGGCGAAGCCTTCCACCACCGCCGTCTTGCCGACGCCGGCCTCGCCGGTCAGGATCGGGTTGTTCTGGCGACGGCGCATCAAAATATCGACGATCTGGCGGATTTCCTCGTCGCGGCCGACGATGGGGTCCAGTTCGCCCTTGCGCGCCCGTTCGGTGAGATCGACCGAAAATCGCTGGAGCGCCTCCTGCTTGCCCATCTGCGCCGGCGCCAGCGCCTCGCTGGCCTCTCCCGGCGCCGCGCCGCCGCCGACCTGGGAACCGTCGCTGGCGCGCAGCCCGGTTTCCGGCGAGGCGGCGACGATGTCGGCAAACCGCTCGGTCAGCGCGTCCAGCCTGATCTTGTCAAATTCGCGGGAAATGGCCAGCAGCGCGTTGCGCAAATCCGGCGTCTTCAGCATCCCAACCAGCAAATGGCCGGTGCGCACCTGCGAATCGTCGAACAGCAGGGTCGCATAGACCCAGGCTTCCTTCACCGCCGCGTCCACATGCGAGGACAGATCGGAAATCGAGGTTGCGCCGCGCGGCAGGCGATCCAGCGCCTCGGTAAAATCCTTGGCCACGCGGGAGGGATTCAGGCTGAAATGCTGGATGGTCCGGTGCAGGTCCGAATCCGGCAATTGCAGAATTTGATGCAGCCAATGCACCAGTTCCACATAGGGATTACCCCGCAACTTGCAGAACACGGTGGCGCTTTCGATGGCTTTGTAGCCCAGACTGTTCAGCTTCCCGAACAGGGCAACTCGACTGATTTCGGCCATGGATTCAGACTCCGTTGATCATGTGCAATAGGTGACGGCATCCAGTTTGAGATCGTCGGCGTCGCGATCGAGCGGCCGACTGGTCAGCCAGGTGGTCCAGCCGAGCCGGGTTCCCTCGCCCAGCACCAGCGGCGGCACTTCTTCCCTCTTCAGGATCGGATTGAAATCCCACAGCAACTCGTCGCCGACGTAGTTGCGCACCCAGGCGATCAGTCGCCGCAGGCTCTCGCTGCCGGGCAGGAAGCGCTGGAATTCGGCGAGTCCCATCGGCCCCATGACGACGCGGAACTTGTACTGACAATCCCACACCCGTTCGCCGATCACCGCCGTTTTCCCCAGCAGGCCGGTGGCCGGCGTTTCGCCCAGCCGGCAACGGCTGGACTCGGACAACGGCAGCCAGTGGCCGACAAAAGTTTCAATCACCACCGGCAATTTGAAGAAATCCGCCAGAATCGCCTGCAAACCCTCGGGATTGTGAGTTTGGCACGCCAGCCGGCCAGCGTAATGGAATTTGGCCAGATCCGGCGCCGCATCCCGGTTCCACAGCGAGGGCATCCCCAAGCCAAACGAAGCGCCGACGTAAACGTTGAAACGGTCGGCTTCCGGCCGGTCGAAACTGACCGTCGGCTGCGTATCCGCCCAGGCCCGGTAGAACAGACACAGGATCCGATGATGAAAAACGTCGGCGAACCGGACAAAGGTGCGGTCGCCATGATTGCGCGAGCGATCGCGGGCGTACTCCGTCAGATGCGTCGGCAACGGCCCGTGCGGGCCGAACAACCCCAGGAAGTACTCGAAAAGCCGGGGCGGCTTGCCATCGCCACCCGGTTCGAACGCCGCCAGCGTGGCCGGGGCGAAGGCCAGCGATGGCTCCTGCGCCAATCGCACCGGATCATCGGCAAGTCGGGTCGATTTTCCCAATCGGGGCAATTCACGGTACAGGCACTCCAGGTGGCGCATCGCCTGGAAGAAATGGAATGCATACGGCTCGCGCCGCAACGCTTCGAACAAGGCTACAGCGTGTGCCGCCGTCCGATCCGGGCTGGCCATCGAATGATCTCGCCCCGTTCGGTCGACTTGACGACCGTCTCGGTAAAGGAGTTGATGGACGCATACTTCGCGAAGAATTGCTCCAGCACCGCGCCCAAGATGAAGCTTCCCACCCCTTCGAACGCACTCTCGTCCAGGGTGACCGCCACCTCGAAACCGCGGGCAAAGGCAATGGGACCTGGAATCGGCGCCCGCCGAGTCACCGGTGTGGCTTGAATGGAACACACACCGTCAATCTGCTTGCGAACGGCGGAATCGGCCAGATCGCCATAGAGCGCCAGCAACTCCCGCAAGGCCACCGCGCCCTGGCGGGCATCGGTATCGGCGAGCGACAGATAGTTCAGAGCGAGATGGCCGATCAACCGCCAGGCGGTATCGCCATGGGCGTGGGACGATCGGGGCTGGGTGGGACCGGCCAGACAGCGCACGGCGCCGACCGGCGCCCCGGACTCCAGGGTGAAGTCGGTGTCACCGCGTCCGACCGGCATGTGCAGCGGCAGATCGCGATTGGTGGACAGGGTCGTGACCGCCAGTTGGCGCAAGCCACCGCGATAGGGCGTCTCGTCGGCATCCACCAGCGACAGGTAAATTTCGCCGCCGACATAACTGGAACGCGGTCCATGACGCCGCTGCCGGTCGGACAGCAGGCGCGGCAACCGGTGAACCGTGTAAAAGGATCGCCGGTCGCGCTGGCTCAGCCGATCATAGCTGGCGTAGAACGGCAGAAAGTCCTGTTCATCGCCTTCCGCGCCGATGCCGGTGACGCCGGTGACCTGATACACCTCGAAATCCATCGGCCGGGTGCGATCCACCACCACGTGATGCTCGGCGACCTGATCGCTCAGATGAATACGGTCGGCCCGTTTGGGAAACAAGTTGATGGCCGGCGTGCAGAACAGGGCGAAATTGGCGGCGGCCACCACGTTTTCCAGCGCCGGGTCGGCCCGGCCGAGCAGGATCAGCACCTCCAGTTCATGGCCGGCGCAGCGCCGCACCGCCGGTCCGAGTCCGCCCAGTTCCACGAACAGGTAGCGTTGAGGAAAAGCGAAATATTCGTGCAGCAGCCGGTAGCCCTGAAAGGACGGCGGCGGACAGGGTAGCAGGGCCTGTTCGTCCTCGAACCCCAGGCGCCGAATCGAATGCCCCGCTATTTTTTCGTGCCAGGGCGCTGGCCGCTGGCCGGGTCGGGCGACCATCATCACGACGTTAGCCAGCAATTGTTCGTAAAGCCGCCCCGGCAACACATCGCCGCCGTGCAGGAACAGTTCCAGGCGTTCCAGCGCCAGTTTGTCGATCGGCAAATCCGGCAGCGTGGTGCGCAGCCGCAGCCGGATCCCGGCTCGCACCCGCGACAAGTCCGGCAGTTCCAGTTGCGCCACCGGCTCGCGGCCGGCGAAATAGTGCGCTTCCACCAGTTCCAGCGGCCAGAGCGTAACGTCGTGCGCGGTTCGGTATTCACAGGGCGTCTGCTCGCCCTTCCCCAAAATACCGCGCAGTTCGCTGCCACGGGGAATTACAAAGCCTTTTTCGAACGCACCTTCGGTCGGATCGGGCTGAAACTGGACCACCGCCATCGAGGGCGTCGGCGCCAGATAATGCGGATAAATAATTTCCAACAAATGCTGGGTGAAGCGCGGGAACTCGGCGTCCATCTTGAGTTGCACCCGCGCCGCCAGGAAGCCGAATCCCTCCAGCAACCGCTCGACATAGGGATCGGCGCATTCGAACCCTTCCAGCCCCAGCCGGCCGGCGATCTTGGGAAACTCACGGGCGAATTCGCCGCCCAGTTCGCGCAGGTGTTGCAGTTCGCGGTTGTAATATTCGAGCAGGCGCGGATCCATCAACGCTCCTGGGTCCGACTGGACTCCTCAACCTTGACCTGGCCGCTTTCGAGATCGATCTCGGTCTTCAAATACAACCGCAGCGGGACGGGCTGGGCCCACAGGTCGCCTTCGACTTCAAACGTCAGCGCGTTATGGCTCATGCGTTCTTCGGTCAGCGCCGTAAGGACTCGCAGCGAGCTTCGATAAATGCGCGGTTCGAAATCGAGGATCGCCTGACGCAGCGACCGTTCCAGCACCGCCAGATCGAGACTGCGTGCCGTGGCGCCCGACAGCGACGGCAGCCCAAAATTGATCACCGAATGGGCCGCGAAGGGATAACGCTCGATCTCCTCGTCGCTCGCCATCCGAGTAGCGTTAAACAGCCAGGCCAAGTCGCGCAGGACACACTCGCGCAAGCGGCCCATCGACAATACCCGCTTGTCACGGGATTCCTGCAGGCGATCCGGTTCGTCGTCGGTCAAACGATCCAGCAACGAGGGCTGCAACCGCTCCTTCGGCGTCAGTTCAGCCATCGCCGACACCCACATCGGGGGCGATTTCTTCGGTTGGGTCTTCGTCGGCGTTCAGTTCGATTTGCCGGATATCCAGCAACGAATACTCGCCCCGGTCGGTCGCCAACATCCGCTGTCCCAAACCCAGCCAGGTTTCCTCGCCGCAATCCTGCCACTCAGTCCTGCGTCCCAACTGCACCAACGGATCGGCGGCGGCGTGCGATCCAGGATAACGGGCCGGAATCAAACCCACGGTTTCCCCACCGTTGGTCCAAGTCAACCGTGCCGGCATCCAGATGTAATCCCGTAGATCGGCGGGCTGCTCGAACGCGAGGGTCCGAATCCGCTGGAATGGAATCCAGTAATAGCGCCCGTTCACGACGGCTTCCAGCACCGGCCCCAGGCGGGGGTCGGCATCGGCCAGCCACTCGAACGGCTGCCCGTCCAGCGTTCCCGGAGTAGCGGTGGCGGCTTCGAAGGCCTGATCGCGCGGTGCTCGGGCGTGCGCGTAATGGCCGTCGGCCGTCAGGCGCAGCGCTTCGAGCAGCAACGCTACCCAAGGCTCCGGATCGCCGAACACCAGCGGCGAGCGCCGGCCGGCGAAAACATCGGCCCGGAACAGCTCGCAGCGGATGGCCTCGCGGTAGGTCCGCACCATCGGCAAGCTGGCGGCGTCCATCTCGCCCAGTACGTTCAACTGGTTCAACGCCCGTTCCCACTGCCCCAGCACCGCCAGCAACTGAAACAGGAATATGCGGTATTTGGCGTTGGCGGGCTCCTTGCGCACCTGGGCCTGCAATTCGGCCAAGGCATCCCGCACCCGCCCTTCGCGTAGGCTCTGCTCGGCTGGCATCATGCGGCGCCTTCCAGATCTTCGAGGATAAGGGAAATACCGCGCATCCGAACCAGCATGGATTTTCGAATGCGCGGAGCCGGCCAGTAACCCGGGACAGCCAACTTCCCGCGATTACACCTTTTTGTTGGTCTTGACATCCCAGCCCGACTTGCCCGCCGACTTGGTCGCGCCCTTCGAATCCTGGGTGAAGTATTCCTGCGTCACCGAGGTAAAGTTCAGGGACAGGCTCTCAACCGGCAGATCCTCGCCGGAGCCGCCGGTCTGGTAGCTGCTGACCATGACGTCCTTGAATTTGAACTCGAGGAATTTCGCCTGGCCGCCTTCCTTGCCGGTCGGCTTGCGCATGACCAGCGTCGCCTCCGGATAGTGATGGCCCGAGGCGCACGACAGGAACAGCTCCGGCGATGCCCCGCAAAAGTGCATGGTGAAACTGAAATCGTTCATGCTGACCTTGCTGGCGCCCAAGCCGGTGCCGTGGCCGGCGGTGCCCAGTTGGTGCGCGCCCCAGGACCAGCTCAGCACCTCGATCCATTCCTTATACTCGAAGTCCTTGCATTCGCCCTTGACATCACCAATTTTCAAAAATGAATCAGCCATCGTCGTATCCTCACTAAGGTAACTGGTTTTTGATGGATTTTACCCATCGTTCCGATCGACGGCGCCTTCGACGCCTCTTGGCCCGAAGGACTGAGAAGCCCGTCGTCGATGTTAAATAGGCACATCCCATGCCAAACAATAATTAATTGTTTTTTTATAACTTTTATTGTTAAGGCGACTCAAGAAATTCGGAACGGGCCAGGGTTGCCTGTCCATTCTGGGCCGTTCGGACCAACTCCATGCGAACCCATCAGCCCTTGATGGATGGCAGCTTGGAAACCAGGCGCAGCGACACCGTGAGTCCCTCCAACTGATAATGCGGCCGCAAAAAGAACTTCGAGGTGTAGTAACCGGGATTGCCCTCCACTTCCTCCACCACCACCTCGGCCGCGGCCAAGGGTTTCATCGCCTTGGTTTCATCGCTGGAAATAGCCGGATTGCCATCCACGTAGTTGTAAATCCACTCCTGCAACCAGCGCTCCAGCGAATCCCGTTCCTTGAACGAGCCGATCTTGTCTCGCACCATGCACTTCAAGTAGTGAGCGAAGCGGCAGACCGCGAACAGATAGGGCAGGCGGGCCGACAGGTTGGCGTTGGCGGTGGCGTCCGGGTCGTCGTACTCGGCCGGTTTCTGCAGGGACTGGGCGCCGATGAAAGCGGCGAAATCGGTGTTCTTCTTGTGGACCAGCGGCATGAAGCCATTCTTGGCCAGTTCCGCCTCGCGCCGGTCGCTGATCGCGATCTCGGTCGGACACTTCGCGTCCACCCCGCCATCGTCGGTCGGGAAGATGTGAGTCGGCAGTCCTTCCACCGCACCGCCCGATTCGATACCCCGGATCTTGGTGCACCAGCCGTACAGCTTGTAGGCGCGGGTGATGTTGGTGGCCATCGCGTAGGCCGCATTGGCCCAACAATACTTGCTGTGGTCGCCGCCTTCCACCGCCTCTTCGAAATCGAACTCCTCGACCGGATCGGTTTTCGACCCATAAGGCGTGCGCGCCAGAAATCGCGGCATGGCCAACCCGAGGTAGCGCGAATCCTCGGAATCGCGCAACCCGCGCCAGCCCCCGTACTCCGGAGTTTGGAAAATCTTGGTCAGATCGCGCGGGTTGCTCAATTCCTGCCAGGAATCCATCTGCATCACGGTGGGCGCCGCGCCGGCGATGAAAGGTGTATGCGCGGCGGCGGCGATTTGGGACATCCCCCGCAACAGTTCCACATCGGGCGGACTGTGGTCGAAATAATAGTCGCCGACCAAGCAACCGAACGGCTCGCCGCCGAACTGGCCGTACTCTTCCTCGTAGATTTTCTTGAAAAACGGGCTTTGGTCCCAGACGACTCCCTTGTATTTCTTCAGAGTCTTGCTCAACTCGTTCTTGGAGATGTTCATCACCCGGATTTTCAACATCTCGTCGGTTTCGGTGTTGAAAATGAGATAGTGGAGACCACGCCAGGCTCCCTCGAGTTGCTGGAATTCCGGATGATGCATGATCAGATTGATCTGTTCGGTCAGCTTCCGGTCGATAGCCGCGATCAGCGACTCAATGGATTTGAGCACGTCCCTCGAAATCAGGGTCGTGTATTGCAGAGCCTGCTCGGCCAAGGTTTTGACCGCGTGTTCGACCGCTTCCTTGGCCTGATCGGATTTGGGTTTAAATTCCCGCTGCAACAGCGAGGAAAAATCGCTGACTTCCAGGGTTTCGGCTTGGGCACCAGGCTGGACTTGGGCACTCGGATCGGTTTCGGCCATGGCTCATCACTCCTCGGCGGCGGGCGCCGCGCCTTCCTGGGGCTTGGGCGCGGACGCCAGCGCCTGCAACAGACTGGGATCGGTCAGTACCTTGGCGATCAAATCCTCCGCGCCGGTCTTGCCATCCATGTAGGTCATCAGATTGTTGAGTTGTTGGCGAGCCTGGAGCAGCTTGTTCAGGGCGTCCACCTTGCGCGCCACGGCGGCGGGCGAAAAATCGTCCATGCTTTCAAAGGTGAGATCGACGCTCAGTTCGCCCTCGCCCGTCAGGGAATTGGGCACCCGGAACGCCGCCCGCGGCTTCATGGCTTTCATGCGACTGTCAAAATTGTCCACGTCGATCTCGAGGAACTTACGCTCCGCCACCGGCGCGAGGGGATCGGCCGGCTTGCCGGACAGATCGGCCATCACACCCATCACGAACGGCAACTGCACCTTTTTCTGCGAGCCGTACACCTCGACGTCGTACTCGATCTGCACCCGCGGCGCCCGGTTGCGAGCGATAAATTTCTGACTGCTCATCGCCATGGAAGGTCACCTCTCTCATTCGAATCATGCTATGGTGGCTACCTGCGGTAACCTGGCTCATTAGTCAACTATTTTAGAGTATAGTTGGCTAGTCGGAATTCTCGCCGTGGATACCAAAATATAGTTGGCTAGTCGGAATTCTCGCCGTGGATACCAAAAATCAGGTTCGCCTGCTCGGCCCCGCCCGGGGCGAGATCGAGCAGAATCGCCATGAAATCCTTCGTCACCAGGGTCTTGGCGCGCTTGAGCAGAAACGGCACGGGGCTGGACGGTTCGTGGCGGTCGAAGTACTCGCAAATCTTGTCCAGCATGCGAATCGCGTCTTCGCGGCTGGCGATCTCCCCCACCACCAGCCGTTGGCCCTCCCCGGCGACGCCTCCAGGCAAACCCGCATCCGCCGCTTCGACCGTCGCGGCCTCACCAGCGAGACCCGCGCCCGCGCCACGTCGCCGCAACTGGTCCGCCAGCACCTGTCGGATTTCCTTTAGCACTCCGGTCAACGCGCTCATGTCCGGCGCCTGGGTCACGCCAATCCGATCGGTCAGCGCCGCCTCGATCCGCTCGACCCGCGTCATGGCGTTGCCGACCGCCAGGGCGGTGGCCTGTAAATCCTCCAGGTCGGCGTCCTGGAACGCGCCATCGATCTTGACCTGAGTCGGCAACTCCGCCTGCTCGCCGGCGACCACCGGAGTCAACACGCCGGTGGCGATCTGGATATCCCGCAGGCCGAACCGCCCCAGCGCGCGCGAACTCACCAGCGGCGTCTCCCGCAAGGCCCGCAAAGCGGTCTCCGGATCGCACAGCGCCACGATGGTATTGACCCGCAGGGTCGGATCGTTGTCGTCCTCGGGATCGAGTTGGGGGTAAACGCCGTCCCAGTAGCGCTCGATCAGACCTTCCACCAGCGCCAGGCCATCATCGAACCCCGGCAATCCATCGGTTTGCAACAAGGCTCGGGTCAGGTTGACCGCCACCCGCAAATCCCGGGTGCGTTCGAACAGGGCCAGCGCCGCCCTGCCGACGCCGCGCCAGTCGGGTGGCTCGGCCGGAATGATGGTATCGCCGTACTGGCGTTCCGGCGTCTCCTGCGCCAGCTTTTCCATCTCCGCGAAGTCCGGATCATATTCGAGATCATCGCCGCACGGCGCGTCGGCGGCGACCTCGCGCAGCAGACCCTCAACATCAATCACGCTCATTGCTCGCAGGCCCCATGGTTTTGGATTCAAGTATAGCCCAGCTTGGCGCTTATCCCCTTGAGGTATAGACTACCAACCTCAAATATCGCCTGTTTTCGATCGGTTCGATGGGCCCCACCCGGGCGGTCAAAGCGGCATCACCCTGAGTGGATATCGCGTCATGCCCCTGAAATTGACCATCACCAGTTACCAGCGCCTCTCTCCTGGCCAGGAATCCACCAAGTTCCTCGACCGGGGATCGATCAGTATCGGCCGCGCGGCCCAGAACGACTGGATCCTGCAGGATCCGGAGCGCATTCTATCCGGCAAGCACTGCACCATCCACCATCAGGATGGCGCCTACTTCCTCACCGACACCAGCACCAACGGCGTCTATCTCAACAACTCCGACCAGCGCATCGGCCGGAACCAGATGGTCAAGCTCAAGGATGGCGACCACTTCATTCTGGGCGAATACGAAATCGCCGCCACCCTGATCGCGGCGGCGGCGGAACTGGAGGAACCCGAACGGGAAGAGGGTCCGGTGACCGATATCATGACCCCCGGTCTGGCTCCGGTCATTCCCATCGCCGAGGTGGAACATCCCCGCGGCGCCCGGGCGGACCTGGCCAAGCCGTCCTTCGCGGAGATTCTCGCCGAGGACGGCATGGGCCTGCGCCATCCGGCCGAACCACCGGCCAAGGGCGCCGTCGTCACCGAACCCTCCGCCGACCTGCTCGCCCCCGATCGGGCCTTCTTCGAACCGCCGGCGCTGATTTCCGAAGCGCCGCCCGCGCCGCTCGAACCGGCGTCGCCGACCCCCAAACCGGATCGATTGGCCGAACCCGTTTTTCCAGTCATGGAGTCGCCCGCCGAACCCATGCCCGGGCACGAAACCCTGGCCGCCACCGAGCCGGCCGAGGAATCGATCATCCCCGACGACTGGTGGATGGCCCCGCCGGTTCCGCCAGCCGCGGTGGTCGAAGGCGCGCGGCCCGTCACCGGTACACGACCGGAGCCGACGCCGGCGATGCCGTTCGCGGAACCCGCGCCGGTTCGGCCATCTTTCGAGGAACCGGTGAAACCGGCGGCGCCCCCGCCGCAACCGCGGACGGCCGCTCCAGCACAACCCGTCCCCGCGACCGCCAAACCGGCCGGACCCGGCGCCGACGCTCTGCTACACGCCTTCCTGGATGGCGCCGGTTTGCCCCACGGCCGGCTGGCCGAGGAGCAATGGCCCGAGGTCATGGCCAACATCGGCGCGATCTTCCGCGAAACCGTGCGGGGGCTCATGGAAATCCTGCTGGCCCGCGGCGATATCAAGGGGGAATTCCGCCTGGACCGCACCGCCATGGGCCCCATGGAGAACAACCCGCTCAAGACGCCGCCCGGCCAGCCGCCCCTGCGCCCCGAAGACGTCATGCTCCTGCTGTTGATCCGGCAGAAGGACGCCTACATGTCGCCGGTGCAGGCGGTGCGCGAAGGCTTCAACGACATCAAGGCCCATCAGCTGGCGGTCATGGCCGGCATCCAGTCGGCCCTCAACCGCTTGCTCGAACGGTTCGATCCGCATAATCTGGAAACCCGCCTCGAGCACGGCCTGCTCGACAGCTTCCTGCCCGCGAATCGCAAGGCCAAGTATTGGGATTTGTTCAACGCCGAGTATCAGGCCATCGCACGGGAAGCCGAGGACGATTTTAACGAACTGTTCGGCGATGAATTCGCCCGCGCCTACGAGGAACGACTGCGCGCTCGCTGAACCCTCGTGGTTCCAAACCCGCCTCCGCTACCGTTTCACGGTTTGGATGCTAGGATTTAGAAACGGCGACCCTTAATTTCAATGAAGCGATGAAACGAGCGACACCGCCATGAGCTGGCACAGCAAGGTTGTGTGGTCCGAGGGAATGTTCCTGCGCCCTCAACATTTCCAGCAACAGGACCGCTATCTCGAAGCCCTCGTCCGGCATTCCTGCGGCTACCTGCGCCCCTACGACTGGGGCGTGGCGGAGCTGGCCCTGGACCGGGAAGCGCTGGCGCTGGGCAAGATCGCCATCACCACGGCCAAGGGTCTGCTGCCCGACGGAACGCCCTTCAGCATCCCCGACCACGATTCACCGCCCCCGCCGCTGGACGTCGGCGCCGACGCGCGCGATACCCGGGTCATGCTGGCCCTGCCGATGCGGCGAACCGGCATGGCGGACGTGGAGCGCGGCGACCATCAGGATACCGCGGCGCGCTATCGGGCCGTGGCCTGCGAGGTGCGCGACAATAATTTCGACACCGCCAACAACAGCGCTTTCGTCGAGATCGGGGAACGCCGGCTGCGGCTGTTCCTCGACACCAAGGATTTCAGCGAACATGCCAGCATCGGCATCGCCCGGGTGCTGGAGAAGCGACCCGACCAGATGGTGGTGCTCGATCACGAGTATCTGCCGCCCTGCCTGGACTGTCGTGGCGTGCCGGCCCTGAACGGTTTTATCACCGAAGTGCTGGGGCTGCTGCACCAGCGCGGCGACGCTCTGGCCGAGCGGGTAACGGGCGCGGGCACCGCGCGCGGCGCCGGAGTGGACATCGCCCAATTCCTGCGCCTGCAAACCGTCAATCGCTTCGAACCCCTGTTCGCGCACCTGGCAACCATGCAGGGACTGCATCCCGAAGCCTTCTATCAGGTTGCCGTCCAACTGGCCGGCGAAATGGCCACCTTTACCGGCAAGACCAAGCGCCGGCCGCCGATGTTCCCGGCCTACGACCACGACGACTTGCAGAAAACCTTCGGCGTCCTGATGACGGAGCTGCGCCGCTCGCTCAGCCTGGTCGAGGAACAGGCGGCAATCCGGATTCCCATCGAGGAACGCCCGTACGGCATCCGGGTGGCGATCATCACCGATCGCGAGCGTCCCCTGCTCGCCAAGGCCAACTTCGTGCTGGCGGTCCGCGCCGACATGGCGACCGATCTGCTCCGCGCCCGGTTCCCGACCCAGGTCAAAATCGGTCCGGTCGAACGCATCGCCCAGTTCGTCAACCACCACCTGCCCGGCATCGGCGTCAGCGCCCTGCCGGTGGCGCCGCGGGAAATCCCATTCCAGGCTGATTTCATTTATTACCGGCTCGATCGCAGCAGCGAGTTCTGGAAACAGCTCCTCAACTCGGGCGGCTTCGCCTTCCACGTCGGTGGTGAATTTCCCGGACTGGAAATGGCGTTCTGGGCCATCAAAGAGTGACGGGGTAACGAACCGTGACCATCGACGATCCGTTTTCCACCGATGGCGACGAGGGAGATCGTACCGTCATCAAACCGGTGCCGGGCGGCCGCCGCCCCGCCTCGACCGCCGCCCCGCCTCGACCGCCGCGCCCGACCGGCCAGCCGCCGACCGAAGCGGCGCCGGTGCCGACCGGGGTCGGGCTGAATCCGCTGGAGGCGGCCGCGGCCCCCCTGCTCAGTCTGATCATGCGCCTGAAAAACACCGCCGCGCATCCGGATCCCGAGCGGCTGCGCCTGCGGATGATCGAGGAAGTCAAGGCGTTCATGGCCAACGCCCGCAACCAGGGCATCCCGGAGAAGACCGCGTTCCGGGCCCGTTACGTGTTGTGCACCACCCTCGACGAGGTGGTGCTGAACACACCATGGGGCCGGGCCAGCGACTGGAGCGAAAACAGCCTGCTGATCACCTTCCACAATGAAACCTGGGGCGGCGAGAAGTTTTTCGAGTTGCTGGATGCCATCATCCTCGACCCCCGCAAGAATCTTTATCTGCTCGAATTGATGTATTTGTGCCTGGCCTTCGGTTTTCAGGGTCGCTACAAGCTGCTGGATAACGGTCGCAGCCGACTGGACGAGCAACGGGAGCGGGTCTACAACGCCATCCGCACCGCCCGCGGCGAGTTCGAGCGCGAGCTGTCGCCGCATTGGCGCGGCGTCGTCGACCAGCGCAATCCGCTGATCCGCTTCGTTCCGCTGTGGGTGGTAGCGGCGGTCGCGGCGGCCCTGCTGCTCCTGGCCTACGCGATCTTCAGCTGGCTGCTGAACAACGCCTCCGACCCCGTCCTCACCGCCCTCAGCGAGATCCAGAACAAACCCCTGGCAACGGTGCGCCGCGCCGGCGTCCCCGCGCCGCCTCCCAAACCGGCACCCAACGCCAACCTCGCTCAAGTCACGCAGAATCTGCGCGCTTTTCTGGACCCCCAGATCCGGCAGGGCCTGGTCGCGGTCATCGAGGAGGCCGACCAAACCACGGTCCGCATCCGGGGCGACGGACTTTTCGATTCCGGCAAAGCCGACGTCAAACCGGCTTTTTACAGCCTGCTCCAGCAAATCGGGGCCGAAATGAACAAAGTGCAGGGCCGGGTGCTGGTCACCGGTCACAGCGACAACGTTCCGATCCGCACGCTGCAATTTCCCTCCAACTGGCATCTGTCCAAGGCCCGCGCCGATAGCGTGGTAACAATCCTGGCTTCCGTCAGCAACAGTCCCGGCCGCTTCAATAGCGAAGGTCGCGCCGACACCCAACCGGTCGCCCCCAACGACGCGCCGCAGAATCGGGCGTTGAACCGTCGCGTCGACATCATTCTGCTGGCCCGCGTCAATTAGGTCGGCCTTATGAAGAAGATCCTGAATTTTTTTAAGAATCCCTGGCTGATCGGCACCACCGGCTTTCTGGCCGTCATCGCCCTGATCTGGTATCTGGGACCGTTGATCGCCGTGGCTGGCTCCTCGCCGCTGGCCTCCGATTTCGGCCGCATCGCGACCATCGTGATTTTTGGTGGATCCATAGGGATCTACAGGCTCATCTACTACATCCAGACGCTGCGCAACAACCGCGACATGCTGGCCGATTTGGCCGGCCAGGTCGGAGGGCAGGCGGGCCGATCGGGCCAGGACGCGGGAGGGGACGGGGGCCAGCCCGCCCGCGAGCAACAACAGAAAAAGAAGGAGCAGGAAGCCGCCTCGAGCGAGGAAATATCCACGCTCAAGCAAGGGCTCGACGAAGCCCTGTCGGTGCTGAAGAAGACCAAGCTGGGCGGCAAGACCGGGCGCGGCCAATATCTCTACCAGTTGCCCTGGTACATCATCATCGGTCCGCCCGGCTCCGGCAAAACCACCGCGCTGATCAATTCCGGCCTGCGCTTCCCGCTGGGCGCCGGCAAGGTGCGCGGCGTGGGCGGCACCCGCAACTGCGATTGGTGGTTCACCGATGAGGCGGTCCTGCTGGATACCGCCGGCCGCTACACCACCCAGGACAGCCACGAGGAAGTGGATCGGGCGGCTTGGCGCGGCTTTCTGGACCTGCTCAAGAAGCACCGCCGGCGCCGTCCGATCAACGGCGCCTTCATCGCCATCAGCCTGTCGGACCTGATGCAGCAAAGCGAGGAGGAGCGCTCGGTCCAGGCGCTCGCCATCAAGCAGCGGGTGCAGGAACTGCACGAGCATTTCGGCATCCGTTTCCCGATTTACGTCCTGTTTACCAAAGCCGATCTGATCGCCGGCTTCATCGAGTTCTTCAGCGACCTGGGCCAGGAAGAACGGGCGCAGGTCTGGGGCATGACCTTTCCGATGGACGACCCCGCCAATCCCGAAGGCGCGGTCGAGCGTTACCTCTCCGAACTCGATCTTCTGGAGCAGCGTCTGAACGACCGATTGGTCGAACGCCTGCAGGAAGAGCGCGATCCGCAGCGGCGCGACCTCATCTACACCCTCCCCAAGCAGTTCGGTTCCCTCAAGCCGGTCGCCGACCAGTTCCTCAAGGAGATATTCCGTCCCAGCCGCTTCGAGGAGCGCGTCCTGCTGCGGGGGATTTACTTCACCAGCGGGACCCAGGAAGGCACCCCGATCGATCGGCTGATGAGTTCGCTCGCCACCACGTTCGGGCTGCACCGGCAGACGCTGAGCACCTTCTCCGGCAAGGGCCGCAGCTACTTCATCACCCGGTTGCTGCGCGATGTCATCTTTCCGGAAGCGGAAATCGCCGGCGCCAACCTGCGGGTCGAGCGCTGGCGCACCTGGATCCAGCGCGGCGCCTACGCCCTCGCCCTGGTCGTCACCGTGACCGCCGCCGTGCTCTGGCTCACCAGCTATGCCCGCAACGAAATGTACGTCCGGTCGGTGGAGAAACAACGGCTGGAGGTGGACAAACTGATTCTGGCGCTCGCGCCCGATCAGTCCGACCCCGCCGCCACCCTGCAACTGCTGAACGCCGCGCGCGCCATCCCCGGCGGCTACGACGATCGCGATGCCGGCACGCCCTGGCTGATGGGCTTCGGCCTCTATCAAGGCGACAAGCTCGGCGGCGAGGCGCTGGCGATCTACCGGCGCCTGCTCGAGCAGGCCCTCCTGCCCCGCATCGTCCTGCGCATGGAAGAGCGGCTGCGCCAGAACACCGGCAATCCCGGCTATCTGTACGACACGCTCAAGACCTACCTGATGATGGAAGACCCGCCGCGCTTCGACGCCAAGACCGTCAAGGCCTGGATGGAGCAGGAATGGCAGGCCAACCTGCCCCGCGGGCTCGGCCGGGAGCAGCGCGAGCAGCTTTCGGCCCACCTGGACGCGCTGCTGGAGCAGGCCCCGCTGCGATCCCCCATCGCCCTGGACAGCGTGCTGATCGAGAATACCCGGACCCTGCTGAACCAGGTTCCCCTCTCCCAGCGCGTCTACGACCGGATCAGGCAGAACCAGCGCGGCGCCGGCAACCCGCCGGACATCGGCCTGACCGCCGCCGCCGGCCCCGACGCGCCCCGGGTTTTCGACCGCAAGAGCGGCCAGCCTCTGAACGCCGGGATTCCCGGCCTGTATACCTACAACGGCTATTATCAGTTTTTTCTGAACGAGAGTCCGAAACTGGTGGGCCTGCTGGCGGACGAGAGCTGGATTCTGGGATCGGCGATCCAGATCTCGAACAATCCGGCCGACCGGCAACGGATTGCCGATGGAGTCTGCCGGCTTTATCTCAACGATTACCTGCGCCAGTGGCAGGATCTGCTCGCCGATGTCAGGATCAAGGAGTTCAACAATCCCGACGCGGCGCTCGAAATCCTGCGGGTTCTGTCCGCGCCGGCCTCCCCCTTGCGCAAGCTGATCGAAACCGCCGCCCGCGAAACCGCGCTGGACCAGCCGCCCGCGAAACCGGACGGCGACAAGACCGCCGACAAAACCCTGACCGACAAGATCGCCGGCATCCTGGGCGGAGCCAGTACCGCCCCCGGCGCCGTCGCGCTCCAGCCCTGCGCCCTCGACCCTCGGCTGGCCGACTTCAGCGCCCAGTACAACCGTGAAATCAAGGGCGCCGAAGGCGTCATTCCCCCCCTCGACAAGACCCTGTCCACGATCAACGAACTCTACGGGCACATGAACGCCATCGCCCGCGCCCGCGAAGCCAGCCCGGATGGGAACGTGCCGCAAAATCTCAAGGACCAGATCGGAACCGTGGTCAACCAGTTGCAGGTGGACGGAACCCGCAAGCCCCCTCCTTTCAATACCCTGTTCAACAAGCTGGCCCTCGACAGCGCGGATATTGTCCGCAGCCCGCGCGACCGGCTCAATGCCCAGTGGAAGGCGGCAAAGATCGCCGCCTTTTTTCAGGACAACCTGAGCGGGCGCTATCCGCTGGTCCGCAGTTCCATCCAGTGGAGCGGCGCCGGACCGGAGGCCCAGGGCGCGCCCCTTCCGACCAACACCATCCAGTGGGTCGGCCAGGGGCCGGGCGCCGCCGTGAGCCGTACCCTGCAGGGACCTCCGGACGCCACGCTGGCCGCTTTCGGCCGCTTTTTCGGCCCGAACGGGTTGATGGACGGTTTTTTCAAACAGCACCTGCGGCCATACGTGGACACCTCGCAGGGCAGTTGGCGCTGGCAGGGTCCCACCGGTCCGGAGCAAGCCATCGCCCCCGAATCCCTGCAAGCCTTCCAGCGCGCCGCCGCCGTGCGCGATGCCCTGTTCGCCGGCAACAACCCGACCCCGCTGGTGCGCTTTCAACTGGTTCCGATCGAAGTCACTGGCGACGTGAGCCAGTTCGTGATCGGCATCGACGGTCAGACCCTCAGCTTCACCGCCGGCCAGGCGGCCCGGATCGCCGACCTGCAATGGACGGGCGCGGCCGGACAGGCGCGGATCGAATTTCTGCCGCCGGCCACCGGCGGTTCGTCGCAATTGAGCGAGACCGGCCCCTGGGCATGGTTTAAAATCCTCGATCAGGCTCAGATTCAGCCGGCCGGTTCGGGGCAGTTCCGGCTGACGTTTCAGTTGGGTGGCCGGCAGGCCGTGTACGAACTGCGCGCCCCCGGCGGTTCCAACCCATTCCGCCTTCGGGAGCTGGAGGGTTTCCGGTGTCCAGACCAGTTGTAATCCCGGAACCGGATCGATCCGAGGCGGGATTCTTCGGCAAGCTGCCCGGCCGGGGTGACTTTATCGGCCGTCATCTGCCGACGACCTTTCTCCAGCCTTGGGATGCGTGGCTGCAGGCCGCCATTGCCCGCAGCCGAAACCAGTTGGGGCAATCCTGGCGAGAGTGCTACTGCACCAGCCCGATCTGGCGGTTCGCGCTCGGTCCCGGCCCGTGCGGGCCGGCGGGCTATGCGGGAATCCTGATGCCGAGCGTGGATCGGGTGGGCCGTTATTACCCGCTGACGATCGCCGCGCCGCTGGCATCGGACAGGACCCTGCTCGCGCTGCCGATCGCCGGCGACACCTGGTTCCACCAGGCCGAACAGATCGCGCTGGCGGCGCTCGATCGCGACGATCTTGACCTGGAGGAATTCAACCGGCACGTGGAAGCCTTGGGGGCACCATCCGCCACCGACTTTACCGAAGACGGCATGGTGGCCGGCAATGCCTGGTACTGTCCGCTGCCGGAATCGCGGGAGTTGGCCGGGGCATCGCCGGTACTGGCGGGCCACCTGCCGCGGCGGGCTTTTCCCCAGCCCGGCCTGTGGTGGACCGACGGTTCGGACCGCATCGCGCGCTGCCTGCTGATTTGCGATGGCCTGCCGCCGGTCGACGGATTCGCGGCCCTGCTGGCCGGGAACTGGCAGCAATGGGGCTGGAACGAAAAATCGCTCGCCGCCATCGACTTGCATTCGGACGAGCCACCCGCCGCCGAAGAGGATTTGTCATGACAAAGAAAAAGCCATTCCAGTGGTCATCCGCCGGCCGCAGCCACGTCGGCATGGTTCGGGCGATCAACGAAGACGCCTGCCTCGTGCTACCCGAACTGGGCCTTTGGGTGGTTGCCGACGGCATGGGCGGGCATGAGGCCGGCGACATCGCCAGTCGGATGATCGTCGAAACCTTGCAACAGTTGCCGCCTCCGGCGGATTGGCCGGATTTTCTGGATTCGGTGCGGGAAGGGTTGTGCGAGGTGAACCGGCGGTTGCGCGAGGAATCGGCCCAGCGCTACCAGCACCGCACCATCGGCAGCACGGTGGTGGTCCTGCTGGCGCACGAGGACCAATGCGCCTGCCTGTGGGTGGGGGACAGTCGCATTTACCGCTTGCGAAACGGACAGCTCCAGCAGTTGACCCGCGATCACAGCCACGTCCAGGAACTCGTCGATCAAGGACTGATCGCGCCCGAAGACGCGCACCGCCACCCCCTGGCCAACGTGATCACCCGGGCGGTCGGGTCGGCCGAGGAGCTGCGGATCGACGAGGTCATGCATCCCCTCGTGGCCGGCGATCTGTTCCTGCTGTGCAGCGATGGCCTGAACAAAACCGTGAGCGACGAGGAAATCGCCCGTCTGCTGGTTCACAGCGACCAAAACTGCCAGGAAGCGGTCAAGGCGTTCATCCACCTGGCCCTGATGCGGGACGCCAGCGACAACGTCACCACCGTGGTGGTCAACATCCGCGCGGCGCTCGATGCGTCCGCGGAGGAAACGGAGGAAACGGTGGATCGGGGTTCGACGACGCTGAGCAATCCGATCCCGCCGGACTGGTACTTGGAGTGAGCGGCGAGCGGCGAGCGGTGGGGAATCTCTCGCCGTCCTGCTGTTTCGATCAGCGCGCCCGCCGCCGGAACAACGGCAGCGGCTGGTCGGCGGCGGGCTGATAGCTCTCGCTAAACTCACCGAACGCTTCGAGCGCGTCGTCCGGGTCGCGATCGGCCCGCAATTCGAACGCATCGAATCCGCTGCGCGCCATAAAGAGCAACTGGTCGCGCAGCACGTCGCCCACCGCCCGGATTTCACCCCGATAACCGTAGCGCTCCCGCAGCAGGCGGGCCTGCGAATAGGCGCGGCCGTCGGCGAACTTGGGGAATTCCAGCGCCACGACCTCCAGCCGCGGCAAATCTCCGGCCAGCTCGGCGACGTTCGCCGTGTTCGGCAGCCGCACCCCGATCGGCTCGCCCCGTTCCAGCAGCAAGGCCCGTTCCCGGGTCCATCGCGCCAGCGACACGATGGCGGGGCCGTCCGACAACTCGGCGGCGTCGGCGACGTGCCGCCAGCGGTCCTCGACAATCCGCCGATCCTTAATAACCGACCGCATAGCGCTGCTCCTCCTGTTTGGCTTCGCCGCTGCCCGGCGCATAGGCCCTGACCCGGAACGGTTCCAAGCCCAGCCGCCGGAGCGTGTCGATGAAACGCTCGCCGTCCTCTCGCCGTTCCACGTAGACGCGCAGGATGCGTTCGAGGGTGTTGGCCACTTCGCTTTTGGGCACCGAGGGTCCGAGGATATCGCCCAGCGCCACATCGTTTTCCGAGGAGCCGCCGAGGGAAATCTGGTACCACTCCTCGCCTTTCTTGTCGACGCCGAGAATGCCGATGTGGCCGACGTGATGGTGGCCGCAGGCGTTCATGCAGCCGGACATGTTGAGGCGGATGTCGCCGAGGTCGTAGAGATAGTCGAGCTGGTCGAACTTCTCGTTGATCTGGTGGGCGATGGCGATCGAACTGGCGTTGGCCAGGCTGCAAAAATCCAGGCCGGGGCAGCAGATCATGTCGGCCAGGGTGCCGATGACGGGCGCCGCCAGTTTGCGCGCCTCGAGGGCGTGCCAGAGCGGATAGAGATCGGCCTGGCGCACGTCGGCCAGCAGCAGATTCTGGTGGTGGGTGGCGCGAACCTGGCCGAAGCTGTAGCGGTCGGCGAGGTCGGCCACCGCGTCCATCTGGTCGGCGGTGATGTCGCCCGGCGGCGTGCCCGGTTCCTTCAGCGCCACGAAAACGTTGCGATAGCCGGCGACCTTGTGCTCGGCGACGTTGTGGCGCACCCAGGCCGCAAAGGACTGGTCGCCCTTCAACCACTGGTCGAAGCTGAGGTCGCGGGCGGCGCCGGCTTCGTAGGGCGGCGGCGCGAAGCAGCCGCGCACCCGCTCGATCTCGGCCTCGTTCAGGACCAGCCCGGAATCCTTGATGTATTCCCATTCCGCCTCGACCTGCTCGCGGAATTTTTCCGGCCCCAGCGCCTTGACCAGGATCTTGATCCGGGCCTTGTAGAGGTTGTCGCGCCGGCCATGCTGGTTGTAGACCCGCAGGATGGCTTCCAGATAGGACAGCAGATCGCGCTGGGGCAGGAACTCGCGGATGACGCGACCGATCATCGGGGTGCGGCCCAGCCCGCCGCCGACCAGCACCCGGAAGCCGATTTCGCCCCGCTCGCCGCGGAGCAGGTTCAGGCCGATGTCGTGCACCTGGGCCGCCGCGCGGTCGTGGCGGGCGCCGGTGACGGCGATCTTGAACTTGCGCGGCAGGTAGGAGAATTCCGGGTGGAAGGTGGACCACTGGCGGATGATCTCGCAATAAACGCGCGGGTCCTCGATTTCGTCCGGGGCGACGCCGGCCAGATGGTCGGCGGTGACGTTGCGGATGCAGTTGCCGCTGGTCTGGATGGCGTGCATTTCCACTTGCGCCAGTTCGGCGAGGATATCCGGCGTCTCTTCCAGCTTCGGCCAGTTGTACTGGATGTTCTGGCGGGTGGTGAAATGGCCGAAGCCCTTGTCGTAGTGGCGGGCGATGCGGGCCAGGGCGCGCAGTTGCCCGGAAGACAGCAGGCCGTAGGGAATGGCGACCCGCAGCATCGGCGCGTGCCGTTGGAGGTAAAGACCGTTCATCAGCCGCAGCGGCCGGAATTCGTCTTCGCTCAGTTGGCCGGCCAGATAACGCCGGACCTGGCCCCGGAACTGGGCTACCCGTTCGTTCACGAGCGTCCGATCATAAGAGTCGTACTGGTACATGGTTCCCGCCTGAAAATCCGGTGATGTTCCGCCCGGGCCGCCAGCGCCCCGGGTCATTTGGCGGAGACCTTAGCATCGCGGCTTTATGCAAATAAAGAATTTTTTTGCCATAAATTTATAACTTTTTTGTTGGCATGATCCGATAGCCACCCAGCCCCATCACCGCGCCCTTGCCGGCGTGGGTCCACTGGCCGAGCCACAGCCAGGGCCAGAACGGTTCCAGTCCGGCGCCGCTCAGCGCGATCTCGCCGACCAGCCCGCCCATCGGCACCGCCGTCCCCTGGCGGGAGGAGTAGCGGCTCCAGTCGCGCCAGCGCAGTCGCGTCGCGGTCGGCGACACGGCGTCGGCCGCCCGCGCCAGGGTGGGGAAATCGGCGTCGAGCGACCGGTCGCCGTGAAAGGCGATCAAGAGCGAGATCCGTCGCAGCAGGCTGCCGAACAGGTGGGTGAAGCGGAAGAATTCCGGGGTGTCAGGCGACACCATAAACTGCCCCCTTAGCGACACGAAGAATTGCCCCCTGTAACCGATGGGGTAAATGATGGACGAACGGGGTCAACGGGTTCCTATCGTTATCGTGGAAACGACGACGAGAGGAGACCGGATGCAAACACCAGAAGCGGTCGCGGGGATGTTGCGGCTTCATCGATTGGGTTGGGGAATCAAGCGAATTGCCTGCGAGCTGGATTGCAGCACGCACACCGTCCGACACGTTCTCCGGCAAGGGAGCTGGCGTCCGGGGCGCCACCCGATGCGGCGACGAGCGTTGAGCGGGTTGGAGGACTGGCTGGCGGCGAGCTTTCGCCAGCATCGCGGTAACGCGGACGTGGTGCGCCAGGAATTACAGCGGATCCACGGGGTGGTGGTCTCGCCACGCACGGTGGAACGGGCGGTGCGGCCATGGCGCCAACTGCTGGAAGCGGAGGCGCGGGCCACGGTGCGATTCGAGACGCCACCGGGACGGCAGTTGCAGATCGACTTTGGCACGACGACGGTGCGGGTCGGCGAGGAGCCGGTGCGGGTGCGGTTGTTTGTCGCCACGCTGGGCTATTCCCGGCGGGGGTTCGTGGCGGCGTTCGATCACGAGCGCCAGTCGGCTTGGTTGGCGGGGTTGGAACAGACCTTTCACTACTTTGGCGGGGTTCCGGAAGAAGTGCTGCTGGACAACGCACGAGCGCTCGTGGACGAGCATGATCGCACCACGCGCGTGGTGACGTTCAACAACCGGTTTCTCGCTTTTGCTCGGTACTGGGGCTTCCAGCCCCGAGCGTGCGCGCCCTATCGCGCTCGGACCAAGGGGAAAGACGAACGGGGCGTCGGCTATGTCAAGCGCAACGCCATCGCCGGCCGGACCTTCGCTTCTTGGGCGGCGCTGGAGGCGCACTTGCGCCAGTGGCTGCGGACCGTGGCCGACGTGCGCACGCACGGCACTACCGGCGAGCCGCCCTTGGAGCGGTTCCAGCGCGCGGAAGCCGCCACCCTTCGGCCCTTGAACGGTCGCCCGCCGTTCCACTGGACCCGCGAGCTGACCCGCCGGGTGCAGGCCGACGGTTGCGTGGAAGTGGACACGCACCACTACAGCGTGCCGTGGCGACTGATCGGCGGAACCGTGACCGTTCGGGTCTGCGATGATCGGATTGAGATTTTGCGGGGCGGAACCCCGGTGGCCCGGCATGCCGGCGCCAGCGGTCGGCGCCAGCGGGTGATCGATCCCGCCCATCTGGCCGGCGTGGTCGGGAGGCCGGATGGCACCGCCGAAACGACGACGCCCGCCGCCGGGACCGTTTTCCCCGCAGCGCCGGTGCTGCTACGCCCGCTGACCGAGTACGAAGCGGTCGCCGGAGGTGGCTGGTGAACCCGACCGACGACGCCCTGCCGACGTTGCTCGCCCGCCTGCAACTCACGGCGCTGCGCGATCGCCTCGATACCCTGCTCGACGAAGCGACCCGGCGCGACCTGAACTTGCGCGAGGCGCTGACCTTCCTGTGCCAAGCGGAGGTAGCCCGCCGGGAACAGCGCCGGCTGGAGATGGCCGTCCGCCTGGCCAAGTTCCCGTTCGCCCGCACCCTGGACGGGTTCGACTTCGCGGCGCAACCCTCTCTCGATCCCAAACAGGTGCGCGAGCTGGCGCTGTGCCGCTGGGTGGCGAACGGCGACTGCGTGCTCCTGCTCGGGCCGCCGGGAGTCGGGAAAACCCATCTGGCGGTGGCCTTGGGCGGCGCGGCCATCCAGCAGGGCTATTCTGTGCTGTTCGCCCAGGCGACCGCGCTGGTCGCCAACCTGGCCAAGGCCCACGCCGACGGCCGCTTGGAGGAGCGGCTCAGCCAGTGGGCCAAACCGAAGTTGTTGATCGTCGACGAACTGGGCTACCTGCCGTTCGAGCCCAACGCCGCCCATCTGTTCTTCCAACTCGTGTCGCGACGCTACGAGCGGGGCAGCTTGTTGATCACCAGCAATCGCAGTGTGGGCGAGTGGGGAACCGTCTTCGGGGATCCCGTCGTGGTGTCAAGCGACACCGAAAATTGACCCTTTGGCGACACCGAAAATTGACCCCCA
>JAVMKJ010000104.1:0-4045 GCA_031732855.1 Candidatus Competibacter sp. | reverse complement strand
TGAACCCTTTGAGCGTTTGGCCGCTTGAGTCGCCAAACCGGTCAGCGCTCTAGGATCGGGTCGGGCTGACGGGATTGCGCCCGCTACCCCTCCCACACCCATTGGCTTGGCGTGGCGATCTGTCCCCTGGCCCAGCCGACACGTTGCGAAGCCGACGGCGGTGGACCCACCGGATCAGAACGAAGCCGTAAACGAGGATGTTCAGCGCCACGACGCCAGCCCCCAGCAGCAGTTGCGCCTCGCGCGTCAGCCCCGCCGGATAGATCAGCGGCAACAGGTAACGGTCGACGAAACCACCGGCGTAGCCGGCTTCGCCGGCGGCGAACCGCAGGTGATTCTCCAGTGGGGTAAGCGGACAGATCCAGCCCATCCACTCCACCAGGACACCCCAGACCACCGCGGGCAGGTGCAGCCAGATCAACCGGGGCCAGCGCGGTGCGAGCCACCCGCCGAATATCACGAACAGGATAAAGGCGAGATGGAGAATCACCAGGGCATCGGCGGCCAGACGGGACAGGGTCGGCATCATAAATCCGGCTCCTCTGCGTATCTGCCGGATCGTCGCGGTGTTGATCTGGGGCAAACCGCTCTGACGCAAGGCGCGCCGCGGGGTCCGCAGCGACCACGCCGCCGTGCCGTCCCGCTCGCGATCCGGCACCCGTCGCGCTGCCGCGAGAATGCGTTCCCGGTCAGCGCCGGTGTGGCGAGCCGGGTGGTCCCCACCCTGTCGGGGAAAGACCGCCGCCATGCCCTCCCGCTTGAAGCGGGCGACCCGCATCGCGACCGTATCGCCGGATCGCCGACCGGCTTGGCGGGCGGCAGCCGTATAGCATTATCTTCATCTGCGTAACTCCTAAGAAAAAATCGTCCACCAAGCCTAATGATCATGCCGATGATGCGCGTCTGGAAAGTGCGCGTGGTAGTGCGTCAGGGGCTGGTGGCGATGCAAGTGACGATGAGGGCTACCGGTCGGCACCCGCTCGTCATGCGGATGCTGGTGATGGGCATCGTGTTCGTGCGCGTGGTCGTGCTCCATCGGCTCGTGGACGTGCGGGTGGCGATGCTGCTCGGTCAGGTGCAGCCAGACGCCCGAGGCCATCAGGCCAGCGGCAGCGAGCAACCGGGGGGTGAGAGGCTCACCCAACAGGGGAATCGCCAGAACCGCGCCGAAAAAGGGTGCCACGGAGAAATAAGCCCCGGTTCGGGCAGTTCCGAGATGACGCAGGCCGACCACGAAAAGCGCGAGGCTCGCCCCGTAGGCGAGTCCACCGACGAGCAAGGCGCCGCCGAGCGTGGGCAGGGGCGGCCAAACCGCGCCCAGCCAACACGCGAGCGCCAGATTCATCCCGCCCGCCGCCCAGCCCTTGAGCATGGCGATCCAGGTCGCGTCGGCCAGCGACACTTTGCGGGTGAGGTTGTTGTCGATCCCCCACGCCAAGCAAGCCCCTACCACGGCCAGGGCCGGCCAGAGGGTGGTCGAGAAGCGGGCCGCGCCGGGCCAGCCGATCACGAGCGCCCCGGCCACGATGGCGGCCATCCCTAGCGCGACGCGCCGGTCGAAATTTTCGCGAAAGACGAACCAGGCCAGCAGCGCGGTCGACACTCCTTCGGCGTTGAGCAAGAGCGCCGCGCCCGACGCCGGCATTCCGGTCAGACCGAACATCAGCAGTACCGGACCCACCACGCCGCCGGCGAAAATCGCCCCCGCCAGCCACCCCCATTCCTTCGGCGGTAGCTTCTCTGCCGGCGAATGGCGCGCGAGGCGGTACAGCGCCAGCCCCGCTCCAGACCCGAGGTAGAGCAGGCCGGCCAGCAGCCACGGGTCGGCGCTCGCCAACAGTGCTTTGGCCAGGGGCGTGCCGCCACCGAACAGCAGGGCAGCGCCCAGGACCGCCATCACGCCCGGCTGGCGCAATCCTTGTTTCCGGTCCATATCGTTACCCCGCCTCGGCGATCTTTGGAAGAATTTCGGTTTCGCGGGTCGTCGCGAGCATCAGGATGTTGGCCCCCCCATCGCGTCGGCGACTTCGGAACGACGCCCGGAGAATCGAGCCGCCCGGCGCAGGATCGCTTTCTTGACCAGCGCGTACAACGCCGGAACCGCCGCCAGCGTCGGCACGGTCGAAAGATACCATCCCGCCCACCATCGGAGGGGCGATGCGGCGCATCACCCCCAACAGCGGGCGCGGAGACATTAGCCCTCCTCCAAAGGCTCGACGCCGACATCGCCGCGGAAGGCGTCGAGGATCGGACAGGGTTCAGCGGACTGGCCGTGGACGCAATGCGCAATCCGTTCGACCAGCACGCGGCGCATGGCCCGCAGATCGGCGATGCGGACATCCAAATCGGCCACCTTGCTTTCGGCCAGGGCGCGCGCTCGATCCCGATCGCGGAGGGCGTCCAAGGCGAGCAACTGAGCGATTTCCTCCAGCGTGAAACCCAGCCGCTGCGCCCGACGGATAAAGCGCAACCGGTCGCGATCAGCGTCCGTATAGCGGCGAATCGTCCCGTAACGGCGCTCCGGCGTCGCCAGCAAGCCGCGCCGCTGGTAGTAGCGCACGGTCTCGACGTGGACGCCCCCGGCTTTCGCCAGTTCGCCGACCGTCAGCGAAACGGATTTTTTCATCGCTTGACTCCGTACCCGGATACGGAAGTAAAGATAGGGCATCCAATCTGCATTGACGAGGAGGACACCCGATGAACGCCCCCGAGCATTCCTCCGAACACGGGCATCACGCCGCCCATGCCCACCATCACTCTCCTGGTCATCCCGCGCAACCGGTGGTCGAGACGCCGACTTCTGCGCCAGGGACGATCCATACCTGCCCCATGCACCCGGAGATTCGCCAGGAAGGGCCGGGCCATTGCCCCAAGTGCGGCATGGCCTTGGAGCCGGAGGGCATCTCCGCGCCGGCGAGCAAAATCGAGTACACCTGCCCCATGCATCCGGAGATCGTGCGGGACGAGCCAGGGAACTGCCCGATCTGCGGCATGGCGCTGGAACCGCGCACGGTGACTCTCGATGAGGAGGAAAGTCCGGAACTCCGGGACATGACCCGGCGCTTCTGGATCGGCGTCCTGTTGACCGTTCCGCTGATCGTCGTTGCCATGGGCCGACATGTTCCGGGCATGCCGTTCGATGGGCTGGCTTCGTCGCGCGGTCTGAACTGGCTGGAGCTGCTTTTGGCCACGCCGGTGGTGCTGTGGGGCGGCTGGCCGTTCTTCGAGCGGGGCTGGCAGTCCCTGATCAACCGCAGCCTCAACATGTTTACCTTGATCGCTCTGGGCGTGGGCGTGGCGTATGGCTACAGCAGCGTGGCCGTCCTGTTCCCGGCCCTGTTTCCCGCCGCGTTTCGCGACGTTCACGGCGAGGTGGCCGTCTACTTCGAGGCCGCCGCCGTGATCGTGACCCTGGTCCTGCTGGGGCAGGTGCTGGAACTGCGGGCGCGCCAGCGAACCGGCGCCGCCATCAAGGCGCTGCTCGGCCTGGCGCCGAAAACTGCGCGGCGGATCAACGCGGACGGCCACGATGAGGACGTACCACTGGATCGCATTCAGCCCGGCGACCGCCTGCGGGTCCGGCCCGGCGAGAAGATCCCGGTCGACGGCATCGTGCGGGAAGGCCACGGCAGCGTGGACGAGTCCATGGTCACCGGCGAGCCGATCCCGGTGGAGAAAAACCCCGGCGACCCGGTCATCGGCGCCACGGTCAACGGGACCGGCAGCCTGATCGTGGAAGCGCAACGGGTCGGCGCCGACACCCTGCTGTCCCAGATCGTGCAGATGGTGGCGCAAGCCCAGCGCAGCCGCGCGCCGATCCAGAAGCTGGCCGATCGGGTCGCCGGCTACTTCGTGCCCGCCGTGGTGGCCATCGCCCTGATCGCCTTTGTCGTCTGGGCGCTATTCGGGCCGCCCCCGACCCTGGCCCATGCCCTCATCAACGCCGTGGCCGTGCTCATCATCGCCTGTCCCTGCGCCTTGGGGTTGGCGACCCCCATGTCGGTCATGACCGCCACCGGCAAGGGCGCCACGGTCGGGGTGTTGT
>JAVMKJ010000103.1:0-4052 GCA_031732855.1 Candidatus Competibacter sp. | reverse complement strand
CTTGTCGGCCTTGCCGGCGCGGCGCACGGCGCGCACCCGCCAGTCGTGCGTTAATTTGCGCGGAAAATCGGCGGCGTTAACGGCGGCGAGGCTGTTGCGCTTGGCGTGGCGTTCCACCTCGGCCAGGGCGTCCATGATCAGCCGGTAGCGGCCTTCGCTTTCGGCGTGGATCTTGGCGATGAGGTCGTCGCCCCAGACCAGGGGCGCCTCGACCAGGGTTTCCGCCATCAGGCGCACGTCGTCGGGAATGGCGGGCAGGAAGTCCACCGTCTGGTTGATGCGGCTGGAGATCTGTTCGAATTTCTGGATTTTGGTGCGGACCGCGTCCATCCCGACCACGATCACCGGGATTTCGGTCAGGTCGGACAGGTCGCGGAAGATTTCCAGCACCTCGACGTCGCGCAGGCAGTGTTCGATTTCATCCACCACCACCGGGACGGGATTGCGGCCGAGCACGCCGAGGATCTGGCCGAACAGGTCGGATTTGGTGCGGGCGGGGGCGACGCCGAGCCGTTCGGCCAGTTCGATCATGGTGGCGCGCGGGGTCCAGGCGGCCTTGGCGCGCAGGTAGACGGCGTCGTGGCGCAGCGCCCACCATTCCACCATTTCGGTTTTGCCCAGGCCGGGCAGTCCGGTGAGCAAGACCCAGGTGGCCTCGCTGGCGCCGCGATGCTTGAGCGCGGCCATGGCGCTCAGGAACCGCTGCACGTTGCTGGTCATGGCGAATTGATTTCTCATGTCATTCCTTTAAGTCGTTGATAAGGAAGGTCAGGCCGCGTTAGCGCGGCTTTTTTTTTGCGCCTCGGCTTCCGTCATGCGCTGGAATTCATCGTCTTCCAGGCAGGCGGCGATCCAGGCGCGGTCCCGGTCGGTGGCGGCTTCGGGGTGGTCGTTCACCCAGCGCCACAGATCCAAGTCGGTCTCGAACACGCGCGGCCGACCGGCGACCGGGGCGGGTTCGGGGGAAGGTTCGGAGACGGCCGGCGGCGCGGGCGGCGCGGGCGGTTCGGTCGGCTGTTCGGCGAGGTCGGCGAGGTAGTCGCGCGCGGCGGCGGCTTCTTCGGGCGTGGCCAGGCGGCCTTCGAGGGCGGGCCGACTGCCGGCCAGCTCCAGGCGAACCTCGTCCAGGCGCCGTTCCAGCCGGCTTTCGCGGGCCTTGGCGCGGCCGATGGCGGCGACTTCGACGGCGGGCGTGCCGAAATAGGGGGCGCTGTTGCCGTTGATGAGGGCGACGGCGATGAGGCGCTGGTTGCGGTCGCGCACCCAGACGCGGGCGGCGTCGTGGATGTCGTAACCGACGAAGGCGCTTTCGTCGTGGTGGCCTTCCAGATCGGCGTGGTAATAGCGGTTGCCGAACAGGCGAATCCAGCCGCGCCGGATCTTGGCGGTCTTGTAGGGGCGGAACAGGTCGGCCAGGTCGGCCTCGGCCACCGGCTCCAGACAGTCCGGGTTTTGGGCGATCAGTTCGGCCCACAGTTCGTCGGGGGACTGGTGGCGCTTTTGCCCGGTGAGCGGGCAGACGATTTTGGGCAGGGCGGCGTGGGGGCGGGCGTTGTAGTCGGCGGCGGCGATCTCGCAGGCGGCCACGAAGTCGGACCAGGCGGGGAGCATCCGGCTGGAACCGGCGGCCTTGATGTCCTCGCGGGTGATCTTGTAGGCGCGGTTGCGGGCCTCTTTGTCCATGCCCATGCCCATGTAGGTGGGCATCGTCTTGGCCAGCTTGACCCAGATGCTGCGGTGGGCGCGTTCGATGGCGCCGCGGGCCTGGGAGTTGTAGGGCAGGGAGTGCTGTTTGGTGATGCCGAGCCGGGCCATGAACCCCACGGCCTGGTCTTCCATCAGGGCGTTGGCGTAGCCGGTGCCGTTGTCGACGTAGAGGATGGCGGGGATGCCGCCGACCTGAACCGAATGGCGGAGGGCGTCGAGCACGGCCAGGCCGGATTCGGCCAGGGCGACCGACCAGCCGACCAGGCGGCGGGTGGCCACGTCGAGACAGGCGGTGATTTCGGGGCGGAACGGCTGGCCGTGGAAGGGGTGGGCGACTTCGGCGTCGAAGGTGTGGCCGTCCATGGTGTAGACCTCGGCGGGCCACAGGCCGGAGGCGTCGCGGATCCGGTAGGGGCGGATGTTCTTGAGTTCGCGCGGTCCCATCCGGCCGCGCTGGCGGTCGACGGCGTGCAGCTTGGCCAGGAAGCGGCGGGCGGCGCTTTCGCTGGGCGGTTCGACGCCGTCGGGCAGCGCGCCGGGTTCGGTCAGCCGGGCCAGCGCCCAGGTCAGGGCGGGCTTTTGCGGCTGTTGCCACGCCTTTAATAAGGCGTGCGCCCAGGGCGGCACCCGCTGGCCGCGTTCGCGAGCGCGCGGGACGAGCAGGCTGAGGCCCTTGGCGCGGCCCTCCAGCCAGCGGTTCAGGGTGCGGGGGGACAGGGCGGCGTCGCCGCGGGCCAGGGCGAGGGGGATTTGTGCCTGGAGTTCGGCGGGCAGGCGGCCGGCGCGGGCGTCGTCGATCAGTTCGGCCATGGCGCGGCCGACGCTGCGTTCCAGTAGCCGCCGGTCGAGGTCCTGCAACAGGGCCAGCCGGGCGTGCAGGGCGCGGCGCTGCCACTCCTTTATATATGTGGTGTCGTCGGACGCGGCGACGGGCGCCAGCGCGCGGGAAGAAGAAGCCCCCGCGACCGCCTTGGGCGGTACGGTCGCGAGGGAATCCGCCACCACCGTCAGAGGGAGTGGGGCGGCCGCCGCGCCGGGGAATGACGGGTCCGGCGCGGCGGGTGAGGAGATCGGTTCGGCCTTGGCGAGCACGGCATCGCGCCACGGTTCGGGCAGCGCCGCGAGACGCGCCCGATAGGCGGCTTGCCACGGTTCGGGCAGGGAGGAGAGGAGGAGTTGGTAGCGGTGGCCCGCGTGGCCGAGACCCTTGACCGTGCGGGTTACGAAGGAGCCAAGGCGTTTGTGAATCGCTTGTTTGCTGATGCCGACCGCAGCTATCACGTCGGAAACATCCAGCCACAATTCGTCCATGATTCACTCCTCCAACTCGTGCCGGAGGTCGGCCATGATTTGCCGGCTTATCCCACCATGAGGCTTTTTGTCGGTTCGGTTGCCCCAGCGCCTCACGACGGTCTGTGCCGTCGCTGGCGAATATCCTCGGGCGATAGCCCAGCCGCGCAGGCTTTTTCCGCCCTCCTTCAGCTTGGCCTTGATGCTCATGGCGTATACTCACTGTGTGTTCAGTGAATAAATTATGGTCAAGAAAACTTGACTGGTCAATGCCTATGAGCAAAGAAAACTTGTCTGGGCGATTCAGAGAGGAGCGTCTTCGCTTGGGGTTAAGCCATGCTCAAACGGGAGAGATCTGCGGGGTTAGCAAAAATAGCGTGATCGCTTGGGAGCATGGATCGAAGATTCCGGCAGATGCGCTGATGGTGTTGATGTCTGCTGGATTCGATCCGATGTACATCCTGACCGGGCAGCGATCAGGCGCAATGCTTCCTAGTCGAGAGGCGGCGTTGCTGGACAACTATCGTCATAGTGACGAGCAGGGAAAGCGGATCATCGAACAGGCGGCCTCTGTGGCGGCGCAACCGCTCGAAGTAAAAAAGGCGGGCCAGGTTGACTAGTTGACTGGTTGACTAGTCGAGGTTGACTAGTGGTTGACTAGTGGTTGACTAGTGGTTGACTAGTTTGGTTAAAAAATAACCAAGGTTGACTAGTTTGATCAAAATTTAACCGTTTTTTACAGATTGGCACCGACGGAATTGGTCTGACCAATTTTTTCTGCCAATCCGCACCGCATGTTAGCGTTTTCTAATATACGAGATAAGCCCATGAACGGGGGCGAATTTTGTCGAAAATCGGACCGGTCTCTCTCTGCCACTACAAACGGTGTTTTACACGCCCGTAGAGTTGAAAAAATCGGCGACTTCGCGCCTGCTGCTTACACTATGCTTACAATGAAAAAGGCTTACCGAATACTCTCTGGTAAGCCTTTGAATTTTTTGTGGGCCCTGTAGGATTCGAACCTACAACCAAGGGATTATGAGTCCCCTGCTCTG
>JAVMKJ010000102.1:0-4095 GCA_031732855.1 Candidatus Competibacter sp. | reverse complement strand
CTTGCCGTAGGCGTGATAATGCGCGCCCGGCACCGCCAGCACCGCCGCCGGTTCGGGCAGGTCGCCGATGCAGTTCAGCATGGCGCAATGGCCGATGGCCGCGGTCGAACCCAGCGGCAGGCCGAGGATCGCCCGCAGGTGATTCTCGAACTGGCTGGTTTCCGCCCCCTCGAGGGTCCAGTGGCCGGAATTGTGGACGCGCGGCGCCATCTCGTTGGGGATCAGGCGACCGTCCTCGACGAAGAACTCGACGGCCAGCAACCCGACGTAGTTCAGCCGGTCCAGCAGGCGGCGCGCGTAGTCCCGGCCTTCCGCTTCCAGTTCCGGCGCCGGGAACGGCGCGCGCGACAGCCGCAGAATGCCGTCGCGATGATGGTTTTCCACCAGCGGATAGAACGCGGTTTCGCCGTCGCGGCCGCGCGCCGCCAGCACCGACACCTCCCGTTCGAAGGGCACGAACCCTTCCAGCAGCAGCGGGACGCCGCCCAGCGCCCGCCAGGCCGGTTCGATGTCCTCGGGCGCGCGCAAAACCCGCTGGCCCTTGCCGTCGTAGCCCAGCCGGCGGGTTTTCAACACCGCCGGCAGTTCCACCCGCAGCACGGCGCCGCGCAGTTCCTCCAGGCTGTCGACCGTGGCGAAGGTCGGGGTCGGGATGCCCAGTTCCCAGAACAGGGTTTTTTCCGACAGCCGGTCCTGCGCCACCGCCAGCGCCCCGGCCGGGGGGAACACCGCCACCTGCCGCTCCAGCGCCCGGCCCGCCGCCGCCGGCACGTTCTCGAAGTCGAAGGTCACCACCTCGGCGCCGGCGGCCAGTCGTTCCAGTCCGGCCTCGTCGTCGTAGTCGCCCTGGATCAGCGTGGCCACCTGCCCGGCGCAGGCGTCCGCGGCCGGATCGAGTATCTGGAATCGCAGGTTCAACGGATAACCGGCCAGCGCCAGCATCCGCGCCAGTTGGCCGCCGCCGACGATGCCGACGTTCATGGCGGGTTGCTCCTGGGGTCGGGCCGATCCAGCACGGTCGCGGTCTGCCGATCGCGGAACGCGCGCGCGGCTTCGCGGATCGCCGGGTATTTGTTGCCGAGCATCGCGGCGGCCAGCAAGGCCGCGTTGATCGCGCCGGCCTTGCCGATGGCCAGGGTACCGACCGGGATGCCGCCGGGCATCTGTACGATGGACAGCAGCGAATCGAGGCCGTTGAGCGCTTGCGACTGGACCGGCACGCCCAGCACCGGCAGCACGGTCTTGGCCGCCGCCATGCCCGGCAGGTGGGCGGCGCCGCCAGCGCCGGCGATGATCGCCTCCAGGCCGCGCGCTTCGGCTCTGGCGGCGTAGTCGAACAGCAGGTCGGGGGTGCGGTGGGCCGACACCACCCGGACCTCGTAGGGCACGCCGAGCGCGTCCAGAGTGTTCGCGGCGTGCTCCATCGTGCTCCAGTCGGAGGTGGAGCCCATGATCAGGCCAACCAGGGGATTCATGAACGCGTTGTCCAGGCCAAGTCGACGATTTCCAATTGAGGAGGGATTCGGTCCTCATTATGCATTTTCCGCCATGCGCTGGCGACCCGATGCATCCAAACCGACAAATTACCTAACAATGATTCGGAGCGGATTGAATTGAACCATAATTGATGGATGGCGATTCGGAGCAGGCGGTTGTCCGTCGGGCGATGCCGGTTCCGGGTTTCATCACTCGACCGTCGTTCGGCGATAACCGGTCGATCAACTTGTGCGCTTTCTTTAGGAAAATTAATATGATACAGAACTTTTGCAAAATAGCTGGCAGCATTCTGCTGGCCATGTCCTTGCTGGCGAGCGGTCTGGCGCTGGCGGCCGATGCCAAGCAGCCGGTCGGCAAGGTCTCGATTCAGGAAACCCAGTTTGGACTGGTTCTGGGCGGCAGTTCCGGCGGCGGCACCCTGACGTTCAAGGGCAACAAGTATCCGTTCAAGCTCAAGGGCCTAAGCGCCGGCCTCAACGTGGGCGTCTCGAAGATGAGCGCCGTCGGCGAAGTATACGACCTGAAGAAAGTTTCCCAATTCCCGGGCACCTACACCAAGCTGGAAGCGAGCGTCGCCTTGGGCGGTGGCGTGGGCGGCATGCGCTTGCAGAATGAGAACGGGGTGATCATGACCTTGCGCTCGCGGACCAAGGGTTTGGATCTCAACCTCGGGAATGTGACCGGCCTCACGGTCACGATGGAATAAGGGGCTGGTGGGCGAGACGCCCACGCTCCCCGAAAAAGTCCATTATCATTATCGGGTTCCGGCGCTGGCACGCCGCCCGGACGCCGCCCAAAACCACTATCGCCAGCAATATGGACGCACCATGCGCCATGCTCGGATCATCAGTACCGGAAGCTACGTCCCCGAACGGGTGATGACCAATGCCGACTTCGACCGGTTGCTGGGCGAGCCGGTCGGCGACTGGCTGGTGGAAAACGTCGGTATCCGCGAGCGCCATTTCATGGCCGAGGATCAGGTCACCTCGGACCTGGCGGTCGCCGCCGGTCGCATCGCCCTGGAACGGGCCGGTCTGCAACCGGACGATCTCGACCGCATCATCGTCGCCACCGACACGCCGGACTATCTCAGCCCGGCCACGGCGGCGGTGACGCAGGCCAAACTGGGGGCGTCGCACGCCGGGGTATTCGACCTGAATACGGCCTGCGCCGGCTGGGTCACCGCCTTGGACGTAGCGGCCAAGACCATCGTCACCGAACCCGAGGAACGCTTCGTGCTGGTGATCGGCGCCTACGGTATGAGTCGCTTTCTCGATTGGGGGGACAAAAAAACCGTCACCTTGTTCGCCGATGGCGCGGGAGCGGTGGTCGTCGGGGCGGGTTCACAGCCGGGCTGGCTGGCGACCGTCACGGCCGCCGCCGGCGAGTATCACGACGCGCTCGGCATCTACACCGGCGGGACGTATCGACCGGCCACCACCGCCAACCTGGCGCAATACGGACCGCCCCACGTGCAGTTCGTGCGCAAGTTCCCGGCGACCTTCAACACCGAGCGCTGGCCGCCGCTGATCGAACGCTTGCTGGCCAAGGCCAGCGCCGCGGCCGGCACCCCACTGCGGCTGGATGACGTGGACCACTACTACTTTACCCAAGTCAACCTGCGCGGCATCGAAGCCACCATGGCGGCGCTCGGGCAACCGCTCGCCAAAACCCACTGGATCATGGACAAGTGGGGCTATACCGGTTCGGCTTGCATTCCGATGGCCCTGGACGATGCCATTGCCCGAGGCAAAGGCCCGAAACCGGGATCGCTGGTGTTGTTCTGCGCCAGCGGCGGAGGGATCGCGCTGGCGGCTTCGCTGTGGCGATGGCGGTAAAGCGACATGGAAGGTAGAAAATGGAAGGCGGAAGGCTGAAAAGCACAAGCAATCAAACCGTTCGACTCTTACCCTTTATAGCCGTTGACCTTTCCCCTGCTGGCGAACCGCACTCCCATGAGCGAACCACACTCTCCCCATTCCCAATCCGCCGCGCTGCCCCGCCGGCTCGATCCGGCCGAGGCGTTCTTCTGGTTTCTGGATCATGTCTCCTCGATGAACTTCACGGTGATCGCCGAAGGCGCGGGTTATCTTGACGATGAAGCACTGCGCGCGGCGCTGGCACGCGCCCAGCGGGAACACCCACTGCTGCGAGCGAAAATATCCACCGACGCGGAACACCGCCTGCTCTGGATTCCCGCTCCCGATGCCCCGATGGACTACACGGTCGCGGACGCCGGGCCGGAGTGGCAAACGCCGCTGGCGGAAGCAATGGCGCGGCCGTTCCCGCTGGATAGCGCGCCGCTGGTCCGGGCGTTGCGATTCAACCTGGACGGCGGGCGCTGGGTGGTGGCGCTCGTTTTCCATCACAGCGCCGGCGATGGGCGTTGCGGCTGCCGGCTGCTGGCGGAGATATTGGTCGACACCGCCACGCCGGATCGTCCTATCACGCCGCATCCCGGCTATCCGCCTCTGCATGCCCTCTACCCTCCGGCCTACACCGGCGCGGCGGGCGCGGAAGCCCTTCGGAATTTCAAAGCCCAGCGCAAGCAGGAATTGCAGCGCCATGGTCAGTTCGAAGCATTGCCCGGCTTTAACC
>JAVMKJ010000101.1:0-4110 GCA_031732855.1 Candidatus Competibacter sp. | reverse complement strand
CTTCTATGCGGTTTCTGTCCGTCGGCTCGCACCTTTGCGCTCGGGCTTCCTCCAGACAATCCCTCGCGAGACTGCCCTTGCCGTCGGCTCGTAGTTTCATCTGCCCTCTCGGGCATACCGGTGCTCCTACAGGGGACTTTCACCCCACAAGTTCACGCCCATGCCGGGCGTACACAAACGCATTCAGCCGGCGCGCTACGCGCGCGGCTGATGCTAAGCGTTCTTCCCGACATCCAATGGATAAGCTAATGAAAAAATAGAAAAACCACCAAAATGGCAAAGCGGCGCGGCCGGGGTCGCGTACGCGCATAATTAGACCGCGAATTACCCTACAGCGCGTCACCCTCGAACGGGTTGAGAAGAGAAACATCGAAGTGAGCGAAGTCGGATACGTTTCTCGTAACCAACGTCAAACCATTGGTCTTGGCTATGGCCGCAATCATGGCGTCCTCGTACAACGTGTCAGATCGGCGGTGCATCAGTTTTGTCCACGTTCGAAAGGCAGCCGAGTCCATCGAAAGCACGTTGTATGTGGCTGCGACCAGGTCCAACCAGGCCTCGATTTCCGTTGCCTTTGCGCTGTCTTGTTCCCGCGTCAATTCAATACCGGCCTGAATTTCACCCAGGGTAACGGCTGCAACATGAAGCTGTGCGTCCTCTACGGAGGCGATCCACGCCAGTACTGCGCCATGCGGTCGCAGCTTGCGCAGTTCCGATACGACGTTGGTGTCAAGGAGGTACACGACGGCTACCGAAGGGCAGTAGGCGGCCGACGCCTCGCATGTCCGCGCTCAGGCAGCACGAAGTCCGCACGAGCTACATCCGACAGCAACAATTGCTTGAGCGAAGGCCGCGCGGCCGCTTGCAAGCGCCGCCACTCATCTACCGGCACGAGAACAGCGGCTTCTGCCCCTCGCCTGGTTACCATCTGCGGGCCGTCGGCCAGACAGGCGTCCAAGAACTCGCTGAACCGCGCCTTCGCATCTTGCACGGGCCAAGTGTGCATAGCATCTCCTGCATCTAGTCAGGTGACTAGTCTACTAGAGTCCGGGCGCAGCATCAAGCGGGCAACGCGCACGCGGGCTAACCCGCGGCTCGAGCGGACAGCCCTCGGCCGGCTTCGCCGCCGCGCTTAGCCGCAGCGTTAAGACAGATAGTGGATGGGATTTCTCTTCCATTCCGAAAAAGCGTGATCAAAGCTGTTTGATTTTAGGCAAACAAATCATCCCAACGGTCATGCCAATGCGCCTCGTCACTCCTAATGGATGAAAATCCGCTCGGTGCAGCGCCAATCGTGATTTTCACGGCAACCCGATAACTTAAGTACAATGAAGAGCAGGCAGGGCACCACCAGCGTGAGAACCGACCATGAGCACCTTGACCGAACTTTATGACCAGGACTTCTACGCCTGGACCCAGCGGAATGCCAACCTGCTGCGGCAAGGGCGGGCTGCGGAAACCGACACGGAGCACTTGGCCGAGGAGATCGAAGAAATGGGAAAAGAGCAGCGCCATGCGCTACGGTCGCAGTTACGGCACCTGCTGGTTCACCTGCTCAAGCTCCAGTTTTCAGCGGCCACCTTGCCGCGACCCGGCTGGATCGAAGAAGTCCAGAACGCCCGCGCCGAGATCGCGGACCGGCTCGCCGACAACCCCAGCTTGCGACCGCAAATGCCCTCAATCTTCGCGGAGATCTGGTCGAGAGCCAGCCGGCAGGCTATTGAGTCATTGCGCGCCCACGGCGAGCAACCGGCCATTCCTCAGAGTTGCCTATTCACTCTGGAGCAGGCTTTGGATGACGACTTCCGGCCGCAAAGGTAAACGAAAAAAGCCAGGCAGGGTGGGCAAAGGCGAAGCGTTACCCACCAATAACGATGCCTGACCAACACATCAACTCGGACGCCTCCTACGTCGATGCCAGTTATGCGAGTCTTTAGCTCGCGGCGCATACGACTTTCGCGGGAGGTACGTGGATGATCATGCAGACACTCCTTAGGCCTAGAACTCCCGATCATTCAAGCCCCGATGGCGAGGGTGATGGGGTAAGCCTTTGAAACTGCTGCCATCACTCCCAACCCCTCTCTCCCGCAAGCGGGCGAGGGGAGTGAATGGTTACCTATGAATTTAGCGATCATCGGTATGCAGAGTTCCGTAATGCGATCACTTTTCACTGCTCTTGATCGCATGGGGAGGTGGTACGACAACATGTTATCAGATCATTAACTTTAGCCCTAAAAATCCTCATGTGATATTAGATTTAGACATGGAGATGTGCAGCAAGGCCAGAATGGAAATCGCTTATGGACAAAAAGCTGAAGTGGCGTTTCTGCTTGAGCAATTTGATGGCGAGACATCTCGAAGTGAGTCAAAAGTGTCCTGCTGGAAGGCCGGCAAACTCACCACCCACATTGTTCCATAACTTTGAGAGGATCATCGGAGGCATAGAATGGCAGGGCTTATTGGAAACCTCGGAATGTTCGTTGGTTCTATCGGGATATTTCTTGGGTTCTTCCATCTATCGACAGAACCAGCCACGTCGCTTCAAATCGTTACGCTTACAACCGTTGGCGTCGTTGGTGTACTCAGCTTCATCCGTCACGTCGTGTTCCACAAGTCGGATGCCGCGCGCCTCGGCTGGCAAACGGACCGTCCGGACTGGATGTTTGAAGTGGGCTTCGCGAACCTCTCATTCGGGCTCATGGGTATGGTCGCCGCGTGCCTGCCACGGTCCTCAACGGCACAGGCGGTGGTGCTCTCGGGATACTCTTGCTATCTTTTTCAAGCGGCCCTTCTGCACGGATACCGTTACTTCACCGAAACCGCGAAATCCCCGTCTCGTCTTTGGCGTAGCTGCATCGCCACCCTGCTTTACGCCCTTGCAATGGCATTCTTCGCGACTGTAGGGTTTGCGCTGGACTAGCCTTGTTTAGGCATTGCCTGACGATTCGGTCAGCAGCTTGGCCTGCGGAACGGTATGAATATCCAAGCCGCTGAGTATATTTGAGGCAATGTTTCCGCAATCGGCTCGAAGGTCGGCGCGGAAGTGCTGCTGGCCATGCGGTACTACGTCGAGAAATCGGTGGGCCTCCCCAAGGAACCGCACTCGATCCAACAGCATCTCGATCGAGCCAGTCCGTCAGTCGAACAGCACGGCCAGCCTCCCTCTGATTCCCCTGGCCCAGCCGGCGGCGCGCCGGCGCAGGCTGGCGATGGCGTCGGCGACCGCGGGATACCAGGAACGGCTTCGGACATAGCCGACCCAGCGATCGCGAAACCGCCGGAGTTGCGACAGTTGCGCGCCGACCCAGGCATCCACCCGCGCCGCCCAGGGATAGGCCGCGATCACCTTCGGTCGGGCGGCACGCCAGGTGATATGGGCGAAATACCCCAGGCTGACCTTGGCGCCAAGGGTCGCCACCACGGCCCCCGGCAACCCGAAATAGCGGTAGCTCAGCAGGACCGCGATCTTGGAAAACTCCAGGAAACCCAGCGAAAGCAGAGACAGGGTCAGGCCGGCCGCTGGTGGAACGCCGGCCACCCATCGCTCGTAGCGCTGGATAATGTGGCGCCGTTCGAGCCAGATGGCGAGCGACTTGATCGGCCCAAACAGCAGCGTAATCAGAATATAGATCAAGCCGAGGGCATGGCCGACCCACCGCAGCCGTGGATACCGTTGGTGGTGATGCTCTAATCGGTCATGCAAAACGATCTCCCCAGGATAGCCGCGCTAAAAATTCTACTTTGTCACTTTCAAATCCGGTCTTCAATTCCCGGAACCCCGGTACCTGCCCGCACTCGCGCTTTTTCTCTATTATTCCGTCCCCTGCATTCCCTCGCCAATTGCATCGAGACGAGCTGGAAAATAGACATCGCCAAACATGACCCGCGGGCGAGCATCAGCCCATTCGCCTGGGATGCCACCGGATTGACGCCGGCCATCATCGAACCGACCCTGCAGGAAATCAACATGCGCTCGTTCGAGGTCATCGGCATTATCGAGCCGGATGCCTTACTCCGGTAACCAGTCTTGATCAAGAATTTTATCTAAAGCATAAGGACATGTCTCAGGGAATTTTGAGAGTGGCAAGTGGGTTTGTTTGGCGGCGTTTG
>JAVMKJ010000100.1:0-22545 GCA_031732855.1 Candidatus Competibacter sp. | reverse complement strand
GACGCCCCGCCACGCTACTAGCCATGCCCCCAAACACCGAACCGGCTTCCTAGCAGCCTGTCGGACTATTATTGCAACCCGTTGATTATAAAAGACTAATTTTTCATGCTTGAAAACAAAAAGTCGTTCTATTTCAATCGGTTACTTTAGAAAGTCCGACAGGCTCCTAGCACACCCCCAATCCGAGGAAGAGGCTACGTGAAAACCCTCTGTCTGCGCTGTTATGTCACCGGCCGCGTTCAGGGCGTCGGCTTCCGCTACGCCACCGCCGCAAAAGCCTTGGCGCTGGGGGTGAATGGCTATGTCCGCAACCTGCCGGACCGGCGGGTGGAAGTCGTAGCCTGCGGCGAGGAACGCGCCGTCCTCGCGCTGCGCAACTGGCTCGGGCAAGGCCCGCAGCTCGCGCGGGTGAGCGACGTCCATTCCGAGACGCTGCCCACCCAAAACTATCGCGATTTCCGGATCGAATAAAGCACCAACCGAATGCGATGGAGCCTTGACTTATCCACAGGCTTGTGCACTGTCCATTGCCGGGCGCCCACGGTATCCATTTCGACCCAAAATCTCGGTCAGATTCCAAGTCTTACACATAATATTTTGATAAATAAAATAAAAATCAACTGATCAAAAAGTCATCAAACTGTCATTCTTCCAGCGAAGACGCACAGTTATGCATATGGAAGGAAAGTTATCCACAGAGTTATCCACAGGTTCTGTGGATAACTTTTCGCAGAGCGCCAAGCGGCGATACTAGCCCGCCGCCGCCAACCGTTCCCGCAGCCAGGCGAGCAGATCTTCTCGCGCGACCAGCGTGTTGTCCGGATCGCGTCGGCCGCGATACTCTACATGGCCGGTGGCGAGGTTGCGCTCGCCGATCACCACCCGGTGCGGCACGCCGATCAATTCCATGTCGGCGAACATCACCCCCGGCCGGACGTCGCGATCATCCATCAGCGCCTCGATGCCAGCGACCCGCAGTTCCTGGTAGAGGGCCTCGGCGACCTCGCGCACCGCAGCGGAACGGCCGGCGCCGATCGGCAACACCGCCACCTGGAACGGCGCCATCGCCGCCGGCCAGATGATGCCGCGTTCGTCGTGGTTCTGCTCGATGGCCGCCGCCACCACCCGCGATACGCCGATGCCGTAGCAGCCCATGGTCGCGGTCGTCGGCTGACCGTCCTCGCCGAGCACTTCCGCCTTCATGGCGGCGCTGTATTTCCTACCCAACTGAAAGACGTGGCCCACTTCGATGCCGCGGGCGATGGCCAGCGTGCCCTGTCCGTCCGGACTGGGATCGCCCTCGATCACGTTACGGATGTCGGCGACTTCCGGCTCCGGGCAGTCGCGACCGAAATTGACACCGGTGAGGTGCCAGTCGTCTTCGTTGGCGCCGACCACCATGTCGGCCATTTTCGCCACGGTACGGTCGGCGATGACGACGCCCTTGAATCCGACCGGACCCAGCGAGCCGGGATCGGCGCCGAACGCCGCGCGAATGGAATCGGCGCGGGCGAAAGCCAGCGGCGACTTCACCCGCGGCAGTTTTTCAGCCTTGATCGCATTCAGTTCATGATCGCCGCGCACCAGCAGCAGTACCGGCCACCCTTCCTCGCTCTCCACCACGATGGCTTTCACCGTCCGTTCGGCCTGAATCCTGAGGAAGTCACAGAGTTCGGCGATGGTCTTGATTCCCGGTGTGTGAACCCGCCGCATCGCCTCGCTCGGCGCGGGCCTCGTTCCCCCAGGCGCCAGCGCCTCGGCCATTTCGACGTTGGCGGCGTAATCGCTGCCGGTGGAAAAGGCGATGGCGTCCTCGCCGGAATCGGCCAGCACATGAAACTCGTGCGAGTGGGCGCCGCCGATGCTGCCGGTATCGGCCAACACCGCGCGGAACTTCAGGCCCAGCCGGCTGAAAACACGCGAATAGGCGTCATACATGGCGTGGTAGGTTTCCCGCAGCGACGCCTGATCGAGATGAAAGGAATAGGCATCCTTCATCAGGAATTCCCGCGCCCGCATCACTCCGAAGCGCGGCCGGATCTCGTCGCGAAACTTGGTCTGAATCTGATAGAAGTTGACCGGTAACTGCTTGTAACTCTTGATCTCGCGACGAAACAACTCGGTAATCACTTCCTCGTGAGTCGGGCCGAAGCAGAAATCGCGCTCGTGCCGGTCCTTGAGCCGCAACAGTTCCGGGCCGTACTGCCGCCAGCGACCGGATTCCTGCCACAGTTCCGCCGGCTGCACCGCCGGCATGAACAACTCCAGCGCCCCGGCGCGGTTCATCTCCTCCCGAACCACGGCCTCGACCCGACGCAACACGCGCAGACCGAGAGGCAACCAGGTGTAGATACCGGCCGCGAGCTTGCGGATCAGACCCGCCCGCAGCATGAGTTGGTGACTGACCACCTCGGCGTCGGCCGGGGTTTCCTTGACGGTGAACAGGGGAAAATGGGAGACGCGCATGAATCGGCCTTGGGAAACTCAGCAAAATCAGGGGTTGCAGAAATAATCCTGGTCTTTCTTGGCCTTCTGTAACTCCGCCTCGCGCTGCTGGGCGTCGAGCACTACCTTGTTGCCCTTGGCGTCGGCTTTCACGACCGGGTTATCGCCCTGCAGGACCTGAACGTTTTTCTTGGCGAGTTCGCAGTTCTTGGCGCGCTGGTCCTCGGCTTGTTGTTGCGCCTGCTCCTGCTGTGCCTTGGTCTTGGCTTCTTCCTCGGCCAGTTTTCGCGCCAGATCCTCCTGTTCCTTGGCCAGATCGCGGGCGGACTCGGTTCCCTGAGCCGCGCTGGCCGGCTTGCGCACGGTCTCGTAGATCACGCCCGCAGGCGGCGGCAGTTCGGAATATTGGATCTTGCCCTCATCGTCGGTCCACTTGTAGATGAATTGCTGGGCCTGGGCCGCGGCCCAAGCCCAGCAACCGCTCGCCATCAACACGCACAACAGCGCTCGTTTCAACATACTGGCCTCCAGTCGCCATGGGATCCGGAGACGGCGTACACCTCCGGCATCGCAGCGGGATTTTGCTGGAAAATAAAGTTGTGTAGTATAACCGGTCCGCAAGACCCGCGCCCAGCGCGTACCGGCGGCTTTCATGATGGGTAGCGCCCGCCGGGCGTCACCCCCGCCGCGTGGCGACTACCTCGCCCAACGCGGCCCCGGCCATGCCATTCCCCGGACCTGTCATGATACCCCCGTACTTCGACGACGGTTCGTCTTGCCGACTCACAACCTGCAACCCTGATTCACCATGAGGAGCCAACACCGTGGAACCCATCACTGGTGCTGAAATTCTAGTCCGTTGTCTGAAGGAAGAAGGCGTCGAGTACCTTTTCGGTTATCCGGGCGGCGCCGTGCTGCATATTTACGACGCGCTGTACAACCAGGAAGATATCAAGCATGTGCTGGTCCGTCACGAACAGGCCGCCGTCCACGCCGCCGAGGGCTACGCCCGCGCCAGCGGCAAAACCGGCGTGGTCCTGGTGACCTCCGGCCCCGGCGTCACCAACGCCGTCACCGGCATCGCCGACGCCTACATGGATTCCATTCCGCTGGTGGTGTTCTCCGGTCAGGTGCCCACGGCGCTGATCGGCAACGACGCTTTTCAGGAAGTGGACGCGGTCGGCATCACCCGCCCTTGCGTCAAGCATAATTTTCTGGTCAGGGACATCAAGAACTTGGCCGAAACCATCAAGAAAGCCTTCTATATCGCCAGCACCGGCCGACCCGGCCCGGTCCTGATCGACCTGCCGAAGGACATCACCATCGGCAAGGCCGAGTTTCATTATCCCAAGAAGATCAAGCTGCGCTCCTACAACCCGACGGTCAAAGGCCACGCCGGTCAGATTCGCAAGGCGGTTGACCTGATCCTGTCCGCCAAGCGCCCGATGCTGTACAGCGGCGGCGGCGTGATCCTGAGCGAAGGCTCGCCGGAACTGGTCGAACTGACCCAGTTGCTCGGCTACCCGATCACCAACACCCTGATGGGCTTGGGCGCCTATCCGGCCACCGACCGGCAGTTCGTCGGCATGTTGGGCATGCATGGAACGTATGAGGCCAACATGGCGATGCACCATTGCGACGTGTTGATCGCTATCGGCGCCCGTTTCGACGACCGGGTCACCGGCAAGATCGACAAATTCTGCCCGACCGCCAGGATCGTCCATGTGGACATCGACCCATCCTCGATTTCCAAGAACGTCAAGGTGGACATTCCGATCGTCGGCTCGGTGCCGAGCGTGCTGCGGGCGATGATCAACGTGATCCGCGACGAAAAGCTGCGGCCCGATACCGAGGCGCTGTCGCGGTGGTGGCGGCAGATCGACGAATGGCGGGCCATGAAGTCATTGAGCTATCGATCCAGCGACGAGGTGATCAAGCCGCAGTACGTGATCGAAAAGCTGTACGAGGTGACCGGAGGCAAGGCCATCATCACCTCCGACGTCGGCCAGCATCAGATGTGGGCCGCCCAGTACTATCACTTCGACCGGCCGCGCCAATGGATTAATTCCGGCGGTCTCGGCACCATGGGCTTCGGCCTGCCGGCGGCGATGGGCGCCAAATTCGCGTTCCCCGATCAGGACGTGGCCTGCGTCACCGGCGACGGCAGCATCCAGATGATGCTGCAGGAACTGGCGACCATGAAGCAGTACCACACCCCGGTCAAGATCGTGAACCTGAACAACGGTTATCTCGGCATGGTGCGGCAGTGGCAGGAATTCTTTTACCAGAAGCGCTACTGCATGACCTATTTCGAGTCCCTGCCGGATTTCGTGATGTTGGCCGAGGCCTACGGCCATGTCGGGATGCGGATCGAAAAGCCGGGCGATGTGGAAGGCGCGCTGCGCGAGGCGTTCGCCCTGAAGGATCGCACCGTATTCCTCGACTTTCTCACCGATCAAACCGAGAACGTGTTCCCGATGATTCCTTCCGGCGGCGGCCAGAACGAGATGTTGCTGGCCGAACGCGACGAGATGGTTTCGACTCACGACGAAGGGATGGTGCTGCTGTGAACAACAACGATCGTCATTTGATTTCGATTCTCATGGAGAACGAGGCCGGCGCCCTGTCGCGGGTGGCCAATCTGTTCTCGGCGCGCGGTTACAACATCGAGAGCCTGACGGTGGCGCCCACCGACGATCCGACCCTGTCGCGACTGACCCTGGTGACCAGCGGAAACGAGCAGATCATCGAACAGATCATCAAGCAGCTCAACAAGCTGATCGATGTGGTCAAGCTGATCGACCTGAGCGAAACCGACGCCATCGAGCGGGAGCTGATGCTGGTCAAGACCAAGGCCAGCGGCGAGCAGCGGGCGGAAATGATGCGGCTGTCGGAAATTTTCGGCGGGCGCATTCTCGATGTGACCGAATCGACCTACACCATCGAGTTGACCGGCAGCGGCAACAAGCTGGATAACTTCCTGCGCGCCGTCGAACGCGACGCCATCGTGGAGGTGGTGCGTTCCGGCGCCACCGGCATTGCCCGCGGCCAGAAGGCGCTACACGTCTGACGTCTTGCGGTGAATCCTCGCCGTCCCCGCCGCGCGTTCTGGTTGGGGACGGTTCGTTTGCCATCCTTCAGGAAATCGCCCCATGAACATCTATTACGACAAAGACGCCGATCTGTCCCTGATCAAGGGCAAGACCGTCGCCATCATCGGCTATGGTTCCCAAGGCCATGCCCATGCTCTCAACCTGCGCGACTCGGGGGTCGAGGTGGTGGTCGGGCTGCGGCCCGGCTCCGCTTCGGCGGTCAAGGCCGAGAAAGCTGGCCTGACGGTCAAAGCGGTTGAGGAAGCCGCCGCCGCCGCGGATGTGGTCATGATTCTCGCGCCCGACGAGCATCAAAGCCAGATTTACCGGCAAATCGAACCCAAGCTGAAGCAGGGCGCCGCGCTGGCCTTCGCCCACGGCTTCAACATCCACTTCGGCGGCGTCGTGCCGCGCGCCGACCTGGACGTGATCATGATCGCGCCCAAGGGTCCGGGCCACCTGGTGCGCTCCACCTACACTCAAGGCGGCGGCGTGCCCTGCCTGATCGCGGTGGCGCAGGACGCCTCCGGCCAAGCCAAGGAACTTGCCCTGTCCTACGCCTCCGCCAACGGCGGCGGTCGGGCCGGCGTCATCGAAACCACGTTCCGCGAGGAGTGCGAAACCGACCTGTTCGGCGAACAGGTCGTGTTGTGCGGCGGCCTGACCGCGCTGATTCAGGCCGGGTTCGAGACGCTGGTGGAAGCGGGCTACGCGCCGGAGATGGCTTATTTCGAGTGTCTGCACGAGGTGAAGCTGATCGTGGATTTGATCTACGAGGGCGGTATCGCCAACATGCGCTACTCGATCTCCAACACCGCCGAGTACGGCGATTTCACCCGCGGCCCGCGCATCGTCACCGAGCAGACCAAGGCGGAGATGCGCAAAATTCTCAAGGAAATCCAGACTGGCCAGTTCGCCCGAGAATTCATCCTGGAGAATCAGGCCGGCGCGCCGGTGCTCAAGGCCAATCGGCGCATCAGCCGGGAGCATCCGGTCGAGCAGGTCGGCGAAAAGCTGCGCGGCATGATGCCGTGGATCAAGGCCAACCGGCTGGTGGATACCAGTCGAAATTGAGGCGATGATCGAAAGGCGGGGCGCGATCTTCGTTCACCGTTCGCACCCCGCCTTATCCGCTTCCACCCATTCATAACCGCAAAAAAACCGATTTTGGCACCACATCGGAGACGCTGATCGAGGTCGTGGGAACGCGGCAAGGCAAGCCCACCACGACGCATCCCATCGCGCTCATGGCCCGCAACCTGATGCCGGAAGCCAAGTGCATCCAGTGCGACGAACCGGCGGCATGGCTCTGCACGGAATGTCTGATCGAACACGAGGTATGGGGAACGCTGTGCGACAAACACGCGAAAACGCACCCCCACGACGACTACGGAGAACCGATCCCCCTGGTGAATTCGCCCCGGCTGGGCCTGTGCGGTTACGACGGTCCGGCGAAGCCTCCCTATTAAGCGAGCAATACCGGAACCGCAAAAACGCAACGGGGAAGACCCACCGGCCTTCCCCTTTCGCCGCCCCCGCCGCGCGGTTCAGATCAGCGGTTTTTCGGATACGATCAGGCCGTCCTCGTCGGCATAGAGATAATGCCCCGGCAGGAAACTCGCGCCGGCGAAGCGCACCGGGATGTCGCGCTCGCCGACGCCGCGCTTGACGCTCTTGAGCGGATGCACGCCCAGGGCCTTGACTCCGATGCCGATCTCGGCGATGGCGGCGGAATCGCGGATACAGCCGTTCACCACCACGCCGGCCCAGTCGTTTTCCTCGGCCAATTCGGCGAGTTGATCGCCCAGCAGCGCGCAACGCATCGAACCGCCGCCGTCCACCACCAGCACCCGACCATCGCCCGACTCTTCGAGCGCGGCGCGGACCAGGGAGTTGTCCTCGAACACCTTCAGGGTCACGATGGGACCGGAAAACATGACCTCGCCGCCATAGTCGCCGAAAATCGGCTCGGCGACTTGCACGCGATCGGAAAATTCATCGCACAGATCGGTCGTCTTGAATTCCATGGGGCTACTCTCGCGGACAGGTTTAGAAAACGGGTTGGGGCAGTTTACCACACTTGGCCCGCGTCCTCAGGCGAGGGGTCAGGTCAACGGCTGGTGATCTTCAATTCGATGCGGCGGTTGCGGCGGTAGGCTTCGGGATTGTCCGCCGGATCGATCGGGTGATACTCCGCCATGCCGACCGCCGCCAGCCGCTCCGGCGGGATGCCCTGCTGGATCAGGTAATTCACCACTTGCTGCGCCCGGGCGGTGGACAGTTCCCAGTTGGACGGGAAGCGGCCACGCACCGGCACCCGGTCGGTATGGCCCTGCACTTCGATGATGACCGGCAAGTCCGGCGGCAATTTGGCGGCCAGTTGCCGGTACACCGCCGCGAACTTGTCCAGATCGCCGCCTCCCGACGCCGATAGCGTCGCCTCGCCGGAGGCGAACAGCACCTCGGACTGGAACACGAAGCGATCGCCGACCACCTTGATGTCGGGATTGTTCGCGAACACCTCGCGCAACCGGCCAAAGAAATCGCTGGCGTACTTCTCCAACTCTTCGACCCGCTCCAGCAATTTCTTCTTCAAGGCGCTGTCCAGCGCCTCGATCCGACCCTTCTGCTCGACGATCGTGGCATCGCGTTTGGCCAGTTCCTGCTGGTTGGCCGCCAGGGCACGGTTGATCCGCTCCAGTTCCGCCGCCAGCCGCTCGGCCCGGACGCTGAGTAGCGCCGCTTGCTCTTGGGCGCTGGCGAGGGTTTGCTCGGTCTTGCTCTTGTCGGCGTTCGATGCATCCCGCGCCGCCTGCGCCGCCGCCAGTTCGGCGCGCAATCGCGCCAGCAACTTGTCCCGCTCGCCGACCGTGCTCTCCAGCCCTTGTACCCGGCCGCGCAGGCGGGCCGCTTCCTTCTCGGCATCGCCGGCCAGTCCTTCCAGATGTTCGACGATTCGCTGCAACTGGCCGATGGCGGTATCCTTGCCCATGATTTCGCGGCCGATCAACACTTCGCTGATCACAAACACCGTGATCAGGAAAATCAGAACCATCACCAGTCCGCCCAAGGCGTCGGTGAAAGCTGGCCAGATATTGAATTCGCTGATCGAATCACGCCGGCGGGGCATGGTCCGCTTCCTGTGGCCACCCCGACTTCTGCGCCAGCAAGCGGGCGATGATCCGCAATTCGTGCCGCAGGTCCGCGGTGCGGTCGTTCTCGACGTTTTGCAGCGTCGTCCGCAAGGACTCGATTCGCTCGCCCAGGTTCGCCACCTGCTCCGCGACCCGGGTGATCCCCTCGCCGCGATTGGCCAGATACTCGGTGGTCGCCGCCACCCGCTCCAGCCGATCGACCGTGGATTGCAGCAGGGCCGCCAGATGGCGCGGCGAAATAGTTTCGGTGCTGGCGGTGACCGTGACCACCGGTTGCCACAGCGGAACCAGATCGCTGACCACCAGCGCCTCCAGTTGGGCGTGATGGTTGTTCTGGGCATGGAACAGTTGCAATTCCAGGAAACCCAGCGCCAGCGCGCCCAAAAGGCCGAACAACGAAGCCGAGAACGAGGTCCCCATGCCACCCAGCGGGGCGGCCAGCCGATCCTTGAAGTTGGCGATCAGGGTCATGGTATCGACCGCCTTGTCGGTCGCCAGGCCACCGATCACCTCGCGCACGCCGGCGATGGTCAGCAGCAGGCCGTAGAAAGTACCGATCAGGCCGAGCAGTACCAGCGCCCCAACCAGATAGCGCACCAGCGCTCGCCGATCATCGCCGCGCGTCGCCAGCGAATCCAGCAGATAAGGCAGGGTAGCGGTGGCATCGCCATGGCTGATGACCCGGTAGACCTTGTGGATGAAGTCGCTCACCCCTCGCCAGCCATTACCCAAAAGCGCTCCGTCGGCCTGTTTGAGCGACAGTTCGCGGCGGCGCGCCTTCAACGCCACCTCGGCGACCCGCTCGGCGGCGCGGACATCGAGCAGCGTATCCACCAGCGCCTTGAGGGTGTAGGTCACCCCGAACAGGAAAGCGACCCCAATCGTGCCGTTCAGATAGGGATTGGTCAGGAAGGCGGCGGTCAGCGGCTGCTGGAAAAAAGTGCCCAGCGCCGCCAGTGCCGTCAGAAACAGCAAGGAACGAATCAGATAACGGCTGGCGCCCCGCGCGGAACGCTGGTCAGGCATGTTCATGGGATCGGCTGTCCGTCACTTTACCAAACAAGGGAACGCACTCTACATGAATCGGGCAAACCATGGGTATGACAGCCGGCCGCGATAACGGTTGCTAAGCCCGCAACCCCTGTTCCCAGCCTCCTTCAAAGGCCATCCGGTCGAGCGGTTTGCGTTTCCGGGGGGCCAGTTCCCGGTCGCGCAACGGCTCTGGCAGAACGTCGGCGGGCGCGGGGTGACCGACCGCGATCATCGCCATGCAGGCATGATCGGTCGGGATGTTGAAGCAGGCCTTGGCTTTTTCCGAATCGAATCCGCCCATTTGGTGCGCCACCAAATCCATGGCGGTGGCTTGCAGGCAGAGATTTTCGCTGGCGGCGCCGGTATCGTACTGCGCCCAGCGGTTCGGCTTGTCGTTACGGCCAAAATTCGGCGCCGCCAGCGATAGCAGCAGCACCGGCGCGTTCCTGACCCAGATCTGGTTACCTTCATCCAAGCATTCGAACGCCTGCCGCCAGCCGGACGGATCGCGAAATCGGTCCCAGACCAGATAGCGCCAAGGTTCTTCCCCGGAGCAGGACGGCGCCCAGCGGGCCGCTTCCAGCAGCGCCAACAGATGCTCGCGACCGACCGGTTTATCCGGGTCGATGGCGCGCGGGCTCCAGCGGCGGGCGATCAGGTCGGCGATGGGCGCTTGGGTGACGGCGGGTTTTTCGAGCATGATGGAGCATCTCCCGATTGTTGGTTCTTTGAGAATCTATAAAGACCACAGCGGAAGCGAAAAGCGCCAAAATGCGCGCGTTTTCTTCGGTATTTTTCCAATCCATCCGATGGGGAACCGTCATGTCTTACCCGCAGGAAATCAACGACTACCTCGATCATCATGTCCCACTGTTTCGAGCCATGCAGGCGCGACTGGAACGCTGCGACGATATCGGATTGTCCATGAAGGCGCCTTTGGAGCCGAACATCAACGACAAGGGCATCGCTTTCGGCGGTTCGATGGCGGCTATCGCCTCGCTGACCGGCTGGGCGCTGACCCGCGTCACGCTGCGCGAGCACGGCGAAACCGCCGAAATCGTGATCACCGACAGTACATTGAAATTTTTGCGCCCGGTGCGTGGGGAGATCGTGACCGAGTGCGCGCGGCCGGATGCCGCCACGGTCGAACGGTTCATTGGCAGCTACCGCCAACGTGGCAAGGCCCGCTGGACCGCCGAGGTCCTCATCCGCGCCGATGGCGAACCGGCGATGACCTTCAAGGGGCAGTACGGAATTTTCAGGTCCGAACAAACGGCTTAAGCGGGCTTTTCCAGAACGCCATGTCGGACACCGTCTTCATTCAGGAAGGCTCGCGCGGGCTCCGGTTCGCCTCACCGGCGCGAATCGTGACGACCCTGTGGCCGGATGAGATGGTTCCGGCGCTGCGCGTCATTGAAACGGCGGTTACCCAACAACACCGCCACCATGCCGCCGGATTCACCGGCTATGAAGCCGCCGCCGCGTATGGGCCGACCGTCCAAACCCCGATGCCGGACCCGCCGCTCCTCGGGTTTGGCCTTTGTGAAAAGGTGGAAGCGATCGAGGATCGGGCCGCCGGGATCCTCAATCCGCCACCGACCGCTTCCCATGCGGCGGGTTCCTGGCAATCCACCCTCGGTCGCGCCACTTACGAAACCGTCGTCGGCCGCGTCAAGGACTATCTCGCTCGCGGCCACAGCCACCAAGTCAACTTCACCTCTCCGCTACGGGCTTCCTTCTTGACAATGCACCCGATTATCCACAAGTTTATCCAACTCAGGAGATTGCCCTGACTTCAAAAATATCTAACCACTTGATTTTTATTGAGCACACCGCCCAATCCGCCCTAACCCCCTCGGCCATCGTCAGATCCAAACATCGAGCGACACCTCCATGACCGCCGGAACCCTGTACATCGTCGCAGCCCCGTCCGGGGCCGGCAAGACCAGCTTGGTCAAAAGCCTGGTGGAAACCACGCCCGGCATCGCCGTCGCCATCTCCCACACTACCCGTCCGCCCCGCCCCGGCGAGCGGGACGGCGAGCATTACCACTTCATCCCGCTCGCCGTCTTCGAGGCAATGGTCGCCGAGGGCGCCTTCCTGGAGCACGCCCAGGTTTTCGGCAACCGCTACGGCACCAGCCGCGCCGCCGTGCTGTCACAATTACAGGTCGGGCTGGACGTGATCCTGGAAATCGACTGGCAGGGCGGCCGGCAGGTGCGGGCGCTGATGCCCGACAGCTCCAGCATTTTCATCCTGCCACCCTCCCGGGAGGCTCTGCGCCAACGGTTGGCCGGCCGCGGTCAGGACAGCCTAGAGGTCATCGAGCGGCGCATGGCTGCGTCACTGAATGAATTATCGCACTACGCCGAATTCGACTACCTGGTAATCAACGACGATTTCGCGACCGCCCTGGAGACGCTGCGCGCCATCGTCATCGCCAACCGCCAGCGACGGGTGACCCAACTGGAACGGCAACGGGAGCTTCTGCGGGCGCTCTTGTCTTAACTGATTGTTTTAATTATGCTACTCGCTTTACGCTTTGATGCCAAAATTTTGGAGAAATCCCCGCATGGCCCGAATTACCGTTGAAGACTGTCTCGACCGGGTGGATAACCGCTTCGAACTGGTTCTGGTTGCCGCGCGCCGCGCCCGCGACCTGGCGCTCGGTCGAGAGGCGCTGGTTCCCTGGGAAAACGATAAGCCCACCGTCGTCGCTCTGCGGGAGCTGGCCGAGGGCAAGCTCGACCACCTGATCAAGGAAAAATACGCCCGCCCGGCCCCGCCGCCGCCCGAACCCGAGTCGGTCCACGCCATCCTCGACGAAACGTCGGCCGAAGCGGATTGACGACGTCGGATGCCGGCAGCAGGAGATCGACCGTGTTGACCGCGCCGTTGCGGGAAGTCCGAAACGAAACCCAGCGGAACCACCGACTAGCCGTGGACGACGAATGGCTGGACGATCTGCATCTCCGCATCGACGACCTGTGCGCCATCACCAGCGAATACCTCGAGCCGGACCAGGTCGAGCAGTTGCGCCAGGCCTGCCATTTCGCCACCGAGGCCCACGCCGGCATCTACCGCAAGAGCGGCGAGCCGTACATCTTTCACCCGCTGGCGGTGGCCCGCATCCTCGCCAACGTCCGCTTCGACCATGAAACCCTGCTGGCGGCCCTGCTGCATGATGTCATCGAGGACACCCACTTCGGCAAGGAACAGATCAGTAGCCGTTTCGGGCCGGAAGTTGCCGATCTGGTGGACGGGGTCAGCAAACTGACCCAGATCCAGTTCAACTCCAAGCTGGAAGCGCAGGCCGAGAACTTCCGCAAGATGTTCCTGGCCATGGCCAACGACCTGCGGGTGATCATGATCAAGCTGGCCGACCGCCTGCACAACATGCGCACCCTCGGCGCCATGCGCCCGGAATCACGCCGACGCATCGCCCGTGAAACCCTGGAGATCTACGCCCCCATCGCCGGACGGCTCGGCATGAACCACCTGCGCCAGGAACTGGAAAACCTCGGCTTCAACCATCTCTATCCTTTGCGCTTCCGGATCCTGCAGGAAGCGGTGCGCAAGATGAGCGGCAACCGCCGCGAGATCATCGGCCAGTTGGAAACCCGCATCCAGACCCGGCTGAGCGATGAAGGCATCAAGGCCCGCGTGCTCGGCCGCAGCAAGCACCTGTGGGGGATCTACCAGAAAATGCGCGGCAAGCACCTGCCGTTCAAGGAGGTCTACGACGTCTACGCGGTGCGAATCGTCGTCGACGCCGTGGACACCTGCTATCGGGTGCTGGGAGTGATGCACAGTCTGTACAAACCCATCATGGGCCGGTTCAAGGACTATATCGCCATCCCCAAGGCCAACGGCTATCAATCGTTGCATACCGTGCTGTTCGGGCCCAACGGCGTGCCCATCGAGGTCCAGGTCCGCACCGAGGAAATGCACGTCATGGCCGAGGTCGGGGTTGCCGCCCACTGGCGCTACAAATCCGGCACCGATGGCCAGGGCAGCCATGCCCAGCAACGGGCACGGGAATGGCTGCGGAAACTGCTGGACATGCAGCGCCGGGCCGGCAACCCGGTGGAGTTCCTGGAAAGCGTCAAGGTGGACCTGTTTCCGGATGAGATCTACGTGTTCACCCCGCGGGGCGAGATCATCGAACTGCCGCGCGGCGCCACGGCGGTCGATTTCGCCTACGCCATCCACTCCGACGTCGGCAACACCTGCGTGGGCGCCAAGGTGGACCGGCGGCTGGTGCCGCTGCGCACGCCGCTGGTCACCGGCCAGACTGTCGAGGTCATCATCACTCCCACCGCCCGTCCGAATCCGGCTTGGCTCAACTTCGTGGTCACCGCCAAGGCCCGCGCCAGCATCCGCCACTACCTCAAGCACCTGCAGCGCGAGGAGGCCATTCTGCTGGGCAAACGGTTGCTGGAGAAGGCCCTGGCCGGGCGGATCGGCGGGCTGAGCGAATTGCCCGCCGATCCGATCAGGGCGTTGATCCGGGAGCTGAAACTGGCCAGCTTCGACGATCTGCTGGCCGACATCGGTCTGGGCAACCGGGTGGCGGCGTTGATCGCCAAGCAATTGCTACCCGAGGAAGACCAGGAAGAGACCTCCTCGCCGGATGCCAGCGCCCAGCCGCTGCTGATCAAGGGCACCGAGGGCACGGTGGTCGGCTTCGGCAAATGCTGCCGGCCGTTGCCGGGCGATGCCATCATCGGCTACCTCAACGCCGGGCGGGGCATCGTCATTCACCGCGACAATTGCAAGAACGTCACCGGCTACAAGAAAAACCCCGAGAAATGGATCGAGGTGGAATGGGAGCAGCATATCGGCACCGACTTCAGCGCCGAATTGAGGCTCGATGTCGTCAACAAGCGCGGGGTGCTGGCCACCATCGCCGCCGCCATCTCCGCCACTGACACCAACATCGAAACCATCAACACCTCGGAACGGGACGGCAACACCACCATGGTGCATCTGCTGCTCAACGTCCGCGACCGGGCCCATCTAGCCCGGGTGATGCGCCGGTTGCGCACCCTCCCCGAAGCCCTGAAACTGGCCCGACGCGGCTAACCCGTTGCCGGCGTGTTCCTCCCCGCTGCCCCCCGGCAACCGCCGGAAAGCCCACCGAAAGAGCATACGATCATGCCCCGCGAGATCATCACGACCGATCGGGCCCCCGCCGCCATCGGCACCTATTCCCAAGCGGTCAAGGTCGGCGACACCGTCTACCTGTCCGGCCAGATTCCGCTCGATCCCGCCACCATGCAACTGGTGGAAGGAGAGATGGAGACTCAAATTCGCCGGGTGTTCGACAACCTGGCGGCGGTGGCCCACGCCGCCGGCGGCAGTCTTGCCGACACGGTCAAGCTCAACGTATTCCTGACCGATCTCGGTCACTTCGCCCTGGTCAACCAGATCATGGCCGAGTATTTCAAGGAACCCTATCCGGCCCGTGCGGCCATCGGCGTCGCGGCTCTGCCGCGCGGCGCGCGGGTCGAGATGGACGCGGTGCTGGCTTTGGAGCAATAGGGGGAGATTGCAGGAGCAGGTTGTAGGGTGGATCGGGCGCGCGGTACCGCCATCCGCCGCACGGACACGGCAAGAATTGATCCGGCGGAATACGCAGCGCTATTCCACCCTACATGCCAGATGCCAGATGCGTGGTTGGAACATTGAGGAATCGACCGTGCTGAACCCGGCGCGACCGCTGGCTCCCGAACCGCTGCCGGTGACCGCCTTGAAGGGCGTCGGACCAAAGCTGGCCGAACGGTTGCACCGGCTGGGTCTCCGCACCGCCGAGGACATGTTGCTGCACCTGCCCCTGCGCTATCAGGACCGTACCCGCATCACTCCGATCGACCGGCTGTGCTCCGGCGAGGAGGCGCAGATCGAAGCCGAAGTCGTCGGCAGCGAGGTCACGGCGCGCGGCCGGCGTTTCCTGCTCTGTCATCTGACCGACGGCACTGGGGTACTGACCCTGCGCTTCTTCCATTTCAGCCCGGCCCAGCAGCAGCTGCTGGGTCAGCCGGGCTCCCGGCTGCGCTGTTTCGGCGAGGTGCGGCAGGGCCGCGCGGCTTTGGAAATGATTCATCCCGAATGTCGCCGAATCGAGCCGGATGCGCCGCCGGTGCCCGACCGACTGACACCGGTCTATCCCGTCACCGCCGGCCTGCAGCAGTTCACGTTGCGCAATCTGGCCGAGCAGGTGCTGGCACGCCTGGAAGCGGCGACGCTGCTGCCGGAACTGCTGCCGCCGGAATTGCGGGCGCAACTCAAATTACCGTCCATCGCCGAGGCGGTGCAATTGCTGCACCAGCCGCCGGCGGACGCGGCGCTGGCGGAACTGGACAGCGGCCGCCATCCGGCCCGGCGGCGACTGGCTTTCGAGGAACTGCTGGCCCACCAGCTTAGCCTGCGCCGGCTGCGCGAACGGATGCGGCGGCAAACCGCGCCGCCGCTGACGGGGAACGGAAGCTTGAGCCGGCGGTTTCTGGAACGGTTGCCCTTCACTCTCACCAGCGCCCAGCGGCGGGTGCTGGAGGAAATCGCCGCCGATCTGGCCGAGCCCCGCCCGATGCTGCGGTTGCTGCAGGGCGATGTCGGTTCCGGCAAAACCGTGGTGGCCGCCCTCACCGCCTTGCGGGCGGTGGAAACCGGCGCCCAAGCCGCGCTGATGGCTCCCACCGAACTACTGGCCGAGCAGCATTACCGCAATTTCCACCACTGGCTGGGCGATCTGGGCGTGGAAGTCGCCTGGCTGACCGGACGGCTGACCGGAAAGGCGCGGCGGACCCTGCTGGAGCGGCTGGCCGCCGGGGACGTTCGCGTCGCGGTCGGCACCCACGCGCTGTTTCAGGAAAACGTCGCGTTCGCCGAACTGGCGCTGGTAATCGTCGACGAACAACACCGCTTCGGGGTGCATCAGCGGCTGGCGCTGCGCGAGAAGGGCCGAAACGGCGGCGGTCGCCCGCATCAGCTGATCATGACCGCCACCCCGATCCCGCGCACCCTGGCCATGAGCGCCTACGCCGATCTCGATACCTCGGTGATCGACGAACTGCCACCGGGCCGCCAGCCGGTGAAAACGGTCGCCGTACCCGACAGCCGTCGCGACGAAGTCGTCGCCCGCATTCGCCAGGCCTGCCGGAGCGGCCGGCAAGCCTACTGGGTCTGCCCGCTGATCGAGGAATCCGAGGCGCTGCAATGCCAGGCGGCGGCGGTCACCGCCGAGCGCTTGACCGGCATCCTGCCGGAACTGCGGATCGGTCTGGTGCACGGCCGGTTGCCGGCCGCCGCCAAGGAAGCGGTGATGGCCGCTTTCAAGGCAGGTCACCTCGATCTGCTGGTCGCCACCACCGTGATCGAGGTCGGCGTGGACGTGCCCGACGCCAGTCTGATGATCGTCGAGAACCCCGAGCGGCTGGGGCTGGCGCAGCTGCATCAGTTACGGGGCCGGGTCGGTCGCGGCAATACCGACAGCAGTTGCGTGCTGCTGTACCGGCCACCGCTGTCGGCGGTGGCCCGCGCCCGGCTGGGGGTATTGCGGGAATGCCAGGATGGCTTCGAGATCGCCCGTCGCGATCTGGAATTGCGTGGTCCCGGCGAGGTGCTCGGCACCCGCCAGACCGGCGAGCAAACCCTGCGGGTCGCCGATCTGCTGCGCGATCAGGATCTGCTGAACGCCGCCCGCTACGCCGCCGACCGACTGTTGCGCGAGCATCCCGAGTGCGTGGAACCGCTCGTCCGGCGCTGGATCGGCGCCGGTGCCCGTTACGGCGAGGTGTAGTATGTACGCGGCGCACTTCGGGCTGCGCGAGCCGCCGTTCGCCATCACCCCCGATCCGGCCTACGTCTATCTCGGCCGCCACCACCAGGAAGCGCTGGCGCACCTGCTGTACGGCGCGGGCGAAAACGGCGGTTTCGTGCAACTGACCGGCGAAGTCGGCACCGGCAAGACGACCCTGGTCCGCACCCTGCTGGAGCAACGGCTGGAGAACGTGGACATCGCCCTCTGCCTCAACCCGCGGCTGACGGTCGAGGAACTGCTGGCCACCGTTTGCGACGAACTCGGCGTGGCCTATCCGCGCGAGCATCATACCCTGAAGCGGTTGCTGGACGCCCTCAACGAGCACCTGCTGCGCGCTCACGCCGCCGGCCGGCGCACGGTGCTGATCATCGACGAGGCGCAGAATCTCAGTCGCGAGGTGCTGGAGCAAATCCGACTGCTGACCAATCTGGAAACCGCCAAGCACAAGCTGCTGCGGATCATTCTGGTCGGCCAGCCGGAACTGCGGCTGATGTTGGCGCGGCCGGACTTGCGGCAACTGGCCCAGCGCATCACCGCTCGCTACCACCTGCCGCCGCTGGACCGGCGCGAGACCGCCGCCTATATCGACCACCGGCTGCGCGTCGCCGGCGGGCGCGCCGAACTGTTCGCCGCTGGCGCGCGGCGGGCGATCTACCGGCGGTCCGACGGCATCCCGCGCCTGATCAACATCATTTGCGACCGCGCCCTGCTCGGCGCCTGGAGCGAAGGCGCCCGGCGCGTGACCGCCGGTCGAGTCCGGCGGGCGGCTCGGGAAGCGCTGCAAAAAGGCCGGAGCGACTGGAGTTATCACCCCTGGCTCGCGCTGGGCATCGGACTTGCGGGGCTGACCCTGATCGGCGCCGGGCTGTGGCTGCCACAGGGCGGCCGCACTCCCACCGTCGTTCCGTCGCCGATCGCGCTTCCCACTCCAGGCGAAACAGCCGGAATCCTGCCCGCGTCGGCCCCCGCCGCGTCATCATCCGCCGGCGCCGCGCCTCCCGGGTCGGTTCCCCCCCAAACCCTGATCGGCCCCGGCGCGAGTGGGGAGGCGGTGCGCTGGCTGCGGCGGCGGCTGGCGCTGGCGGCCGGCCAGTCGCCACCCGAACCGCTATCGGATGTGTTCGATGCCGAGTTGGCCGAACAGTTGCGCGCTTTTCAGCGCGATCACGGCCTGCGGCCGGACGGGCTGGCCGGACCGCGGACGCTGGCGTTGCTGCACGACATCGCCCCGGCGCGGGATACGCCAGTGGCGGCGCCTCGGGAACACTGAGATGTCCTACATTCTCGACGCCTTGCGCAAGGCGGAACGCGAACGTCATCTCGGCCAGCCGCCGAGCTTGGCCATCCCATCAGCGCCGGACCGGCCCGAGCGGCATCGGCGCTGGTTCTGGCTGGGCGCCGGGCTGGTTCTGGGACTCAACGCCGTGCTGCTGGCCGCTTTCCTAATCCGGCCGCAACCGGCCGCCCCCTCGGGCGCCGTCCCGGCCACCGCCACCTCGCCAGCAGCCGCGGCGCCGGTCGAATCACCGCCGGTGGCGCCCCCCGCAATGCCGACGGTGCCCCAACCCGTCAGGGCGACGGCGTCCAAGCCGGATTCAGCGGCGGCAGCGACAGCCGCACCCGCCAAGGCGCCGGCCGGCAAACCCGTCGTGCCCGAACCGCCTCGCCCGACCGCTCCAGGCAACCGGGAATGGGGCCAGGATGCCTCCCCGCGCCCGGCGCCAGACCGAACCGCACCCCTCGCGCCCGAACCGGCCCCGGCCCTGGAAACGCTGCCGGCCGGCGCCCGCCGCGGCATTCCGGCCCTGAGTCTCGATATCCACGTCTACAGCCACGATTCCGACAAACGCTTCGCGGTCATCAACGGCCGGCGTTACCGGGAAGGCGAGCGGATCGGCGAAGGTCCGATCCTGGAAGCCGTGACCGCCGACGGCGCGATCCTGCGGCAAGGCGGCCAACGTTTCCGGCTGCCGGTCCGGCGGTGACTTCTTTATTCCGTTTCTCAATGGATTGTATGGTTCAGAATCGTAGAGCGGGTTGGGGTGCTAAGCCAAGGTGGGGCGGGTGTCAATCAGGCGGGGAACGCGGCCTGGACAGTGCGCCGGCGTGCGCTAGTACTTCACCCGTTCTGAATTGATGGGTAGAGGCGCTTGAGCTTGATGCGGGCATCGGGGGTGGTGAAGCGCCAATTGACCGGCTGGGGGCGGGTGTTACGGGCCTGTTGCCAGGCGGCCACTTCCTGGGTCGGGGTGTCGATGTCGGGGATGCGGCGGTCCAGGCACTGCCGGCTCAGCACGCTCAATTCGATCTCGGCCATGTTGAGCCAACTGCCATGTTTGGGCGTGTGATGAATTTCCAGCCGTTCCAGCAGGGCCCGGGCTTGGGCCGGCTTGAAGGCCTGATACAGCGCGGCGGGTTTGTGCGTATTCAAATTATCCATCACCAGGACCACCTTCTCCGCCTGCGGATAGCGGACCTCCAGCCGGTCGCGGATTTCCTCGGCGAAGTCCACGGCGGTGCGCTGCTCGGTCACGGTGACGTGGCGCTGGCCGGCCAGCGGTTCGCCGGTCAGAAACAGGTTTGCGGTCCCGGCACGTTCATATTCGTAATCCACCCGCTCGGGTTGACCCGGCTCGGCCGGGATCGGGAGGCGGGTCTCCACCACCAACTGTTTGCTCGGTTCATCCAGGCATACCACCGGCCGGGCCGGATCGTAGGGCCGGGTGTACACCTCCAGCACGTCCTCCATCGCGCACACGAAGTCGGCATTGGCTTCCGGAGGAATCACCCATTGCTTACGCAACCAGGGCTTCAGTTCGTTTTTTTGAGTGTCATCCGTACACATTCCGGACTGATGGACTCGACCACCTCCAGTTCCACCAGCCGGTCGGCCAGGAGCTGCAAAGTCCACCGACTGCGCCCCGCCGGGGGGGTGCCACAGGCCGCGGCGATCAGTTGCGCCTCCTGGACCCCGTCGAGCTTGCGATATTGCCGGCCGGTGGGTTTCTTGCGCAACAGCGCCGCCGCCAGCCCCGCCTCGACGAAGGCCTGGCGCACCCGGTACACGGTGGAGGTCCCACACTCCACCGCCTCGGCAATCCGCTCGTCGTCCCACCCCGGCCCGCCCGGGCCCGCATCGGCCTTGAGCAAAATGCGGGCATGGCTCGCGACCGACGCGGCCCGTTTGCCGGTACGGATCAGTTCATCCAATTCGGTGCGTTCGGCCGCGGTCAGGCGGACAACAAACTTGAGTCGTGGCATCGGCAAGCTCCTGATCAGGGGGTATCCCGATAGGAAAATCGACGCTTGGCTTAAAGTCAACTCAGATCGGGTGGAGTACTAGTGCTTCACCCGCTCTGAGTTGACGGGTAAAGGCGCTTGAGCTTGATGCGGGCATCGGGGGTGGTGAAACGCCAGTTGACCGGGTGGGGGCAAGCGTTGCGCGCCTGTTCCCAGGCGGCCACCTCCCGGGTCAGGGTGTCGGCATCGGGGATCCGACGATCCAGACACTGCCGGCTCAGGACGCTCAGTTCGATTTCGGCCCTGTTCAACCAGCTACCATGTTGGGGGGTGTGATGAATCTCCAAGCGGTCGATCGGCGACCGAGCCACGGCCGGTTCGAACGCTTGATACAGGGCTGCGGGTTTGTGGGTGTTCAGGTTGTCCATCACCAGGACCACTTTCTCGGCGTGGGGATAGCGGACCTCCAGCCGGTCGCGGACCTCGTGGGCGAAGTCCACGGCGGTGCGCTGCTCGGTCACGGTGACGTGGCGCTGCCCGACCAGCGGCTCGCCGGTGAGGAACAGGTTCGCGGTCCCCCGACGTTCGTATTCATAATCGACCCGTGCCGGTTGACCCGGTTGGGCCGGGATCGGGAGGCGGGTCTCCGCCACCCACTGCTTGCTGATCTCGTCCAGGCAGACCACCGGATGGGTCGGATCGTAGGGCCGGGTGTAGACCTCCAGCACGTCTTCCATGGCGCAGACGAATTCGGCATTAGCTTGGGGCGGAATCACCCACTGTTGGCGCAGCCACGGCTTGAGTTCGTTTTTTTGAGCGTCGTGCGCACGCATTCCGGGCTGATCGACTCGACCACGTCCCGCTCCACCCGCCGGTCGGCCAGCCGCCGCAGGGTCCAGGTCGCCCGCCCGTCGGGGGGCGCGCCGCAGGCCAGCGCGATCAGGTGCGCCTCCTGGGTTCCATCGAGTTTGCGATACTGCCGGCCGGTGGGTTTCTTCCGAAACAGCGCCGTGTCCAAACCCGCCTCCACGAACGCTTGGCGCACCCGGTACACCGTCGAAGCCCCACACTCGACCGCTTCGGCAATCCGTTCGTCGGCCCAGCCCGGCCCGCCTTCGCCGACATCGGCCTCGAGCAAAATGCGCGCGTGGATCAGCACAGACGCCGCCCGCTTACCGGTGCGGATGAGGTCATCCAGTTGGGTCCGCTCCGCATCGGTCAGACGGACAATGTATTTGGGCAGCGGCATGGTCAGACTCCGGGTCGGGGGTACTTCTACAGGAAATCCCATTCCCTGCTTTAAGTCAACTCAGCCCGGTTGAACCACTAGACTGCAATCCATCTCATTTTTCCGTCTTCAATTTGGCTTTACTTTGGGCGAGCCAACCTCGCTCCCACACCCGGCCCCTTCAGGCCGGGTTTTTTATGGCATCAACGCCGGGTTGGTGTTCCATTTTGGAACCAGTCGATTTCAAAATGAAACGCCAACCGCTTTCACCGCGCCGCCGCAAGGCGGTTCATCGTCATCGCCAGCGCTTCGCTATCCGTCCGCGCCGATTCGATCCCTGCGAGCAAGGATTCCGCCACCGCCGCAGGAATCGTGCCCTGGGGTTGGTGGATTTCAATGAACGGGTTCAGCAACTGTAGCTTGCAATCCAGCGAATCCCGATGAGTTTCCAGTTCCGTCCACGCCGCAGGGTTCCGCTAGAGCGCTGACCGGTTTGGCGACTCAAGCGGCCAAACGCTCAAAGGGTTCAGC
>JAVMKJ010000099.1:0-4241 GCA_031732855.1 Candidatus Competibacter sp. | reverse complement strand
TTGTCGTCCTGTCGAACGCTGGCCGCCTGCGCCGCGTTCAGCACGTCGATCGCCGATTGAATCGAGTTCATGTCCTGGCTTGCCCGGAGTCGCGAATTGGGGTCGTCCAGGATGTCGCGGGTTTCGCGGCGCGGCCGACCGCTCGGCGTCGGGTTATCGTGAAAAGCCTTGTCATGATTCGTTCCGTCCCCTTGATTTCGCGAAAAATTTTTAAACGGGTAAATTAAAGCAATAATGGGACCAATATTAATAATCAACTTAATTTCAATTAGTTGTATGTCAGATCATATACACTTCTCCAATCGGTTTGTAAAAAAATCAGACATCCAGGTTGGATCGCGCGCAGGATGGATGGCTTGAAGAAAGCAATAATACTCATCGGGATAATGACTTGGGTGCCATGGGCGGCGGGAAATCGCCCGGAGGGACTGTAAAAAATCACGACAGCCGGCAAGGCAATATTTGACACGTTGGTGAAGTGCCGGTGTGTCCGTGCGTGCCGGCAGGAGGCGCCCGAACGGCCCACGCTTGGCGGGAAGGGGGAAGGATCGGCCACCCCTGCCGTGCCGCAAGAGCGTATAATCAAAACATAATGTTCCTAACACTCCACAGGAGAATTCCGCTCATGTCCGCGGTCGTTAGCCCGATTAGAACCCCCGTCCACGGTGTCGACCAGGTTCGTCCACGCAACAAGATCCGCTTCGTGACCGCCGCCAGCCTGTTCGACGGCCACGACGCATCCATCAACATCATGCGCCGCATCCTCCAGGCCAGCGGCGCGGAAGTCATCCATCTCGGCCACAACCGTTCGGTGGAGGAAATCGTCACCGCCGCCCTGCAGGAAGACGCCCAGGGCATCGCCGTCAGCTCCTACCAGGGGGGCCACGTCGAGTTTTTCAAGTACATGATCGACCTGTTGCGGGAGCGCGGCGGCGCCAACATCAAAGTGTTCGGCGGCGGCGGCGGGGTGATCGTGCCGGCGGAAATCCGCGAACTTCATGACTACGGCGTGACCCGTATCTTCTCGCCGGAAGACGGGCAGGCGATGGGCCTGCAGGGCATGATCGACCACATGCTGATGGTGTGCGATATCGACCCGGCCGAATATGCGCCCAAGACCCTCGACGGCGTCAAGGTCGGCGACTGGCGCGCGCTGTCGCGGCTGATCACCGCCCTGGAAAACCAGGCGGTCGCGCCCGAATTGCGCGAGCGGATTCTCGACGAGGCCAGGACCCGCGCCGTGCCGGTGCTCGGCATCACCGGCACCGGCGGTTCCGGCAAATCCTCGCTGACCGACGAACTGGTGCGGCGCTTCCGGCTGGATCAGGACGACCGGCTGAAAATCGCGGTGATCGCCGCCGATCCCTCGCGGCGCAAGACCGGCGGCGCGCTGCTGGGCGATCGCATTCGCATGAACGCCATCGCGGGGTCGAACCTGTACATGCGCTCGCTGGCCACCCGCGCCGCCGGCAGCGAGGTGCCCGAGACCCTGGGCGACATTCTGGCCGCCTGCAAGCTGGCCGGTTTCGACCTGCTGATCGTCGAAACCTCCGGCATCGGCCAGGGCGACGCCGCCATCGTGCCGCTGGTGGACCGTTCGCTGTACGTGATGACGCCGGAATTCGGCGCCGCCTCGCAACTGGAAAAGATCGACATGCTGGATTTCGCCGACGCGGTGGCGATCAACAAGTTCGACCGCAAGGGCGCCGAGGACGCGCTGCGCGACGTGCGCAAGCAGGTGCAGCGCAACCGCAAGGCCTTCGGCCAGCCGCCGGAGGATATGCCGGTCTACGGCACCATCGCCGCCCGCTTCAACGACGACGGTCTGACCGCGCTGTATCAGGACGTGGTGGGGCTGCTGCGCGACAAGGGCCTGGACCTGCCGCCGGGCCGACTGGCGCCGGTCGAAGGCAAGGCCACCACCGGCAGGACCGTGATCGTGCCGCCGGCCCGGGCCCGCTATCTGGCCGAAATCGCCGACACGGTGCGCGGCTACCACAAGCAGGTGGAGCAGCAGGTCGGACTGATCCGCCAGCGCGAGCAGTTGTGCGCGGTCATCGGGTTGCTGCGGGCCGAGGATAAATCGGTCGCCGATCTGGAACCCCTGCTGGAACGGGTCGAGTCGGAGGTGGACCCGCACGCCCGCAAGCTGGTGGACATGTGGCCACGGGTAAAAGAGAGCTACAGCGGCGATGAATACGTGGTCAAAATTCGCGACAGGGAAATCCGCACCCGGCTGACCAGCCGCTCGCTGTCCGGCAGTCGCATTCCCAAGGTGGCGCTGCCGCGGTTCGAGGATCACGGCGAACTCCTGCGCTGGATGATGCTGGAGAACTTGCCCGGCAGTTTCCCCTACACTGCCGGCGTGTTCGCCTTCAAGCGCGAGAACGAGGATCCGACCCGGATGTTCGCCGGCGAGGGCGACCCGTTCCGCACCAACCGCCGCTTCAAGAAGCTGTCCGAGCACGCCGAGGCCACCCGGCTGTCCACCGCCTTCGATTCGGTGACGCTGTACGGCTGCGATCCCGACGAGCGCCCGGACATTTACGGCAAGGTCGGCAATTCCGGGGTGTCCATCGCCACGCTGGACGATCTGAAGGTGCTGTATTCGGGCTTCGACGTATGTTGCCCCACCACCTCGATCTCCATGACCATCAACGGCCCGGCCCCGATCATTCTGGCGATGTTCTTCAACACCGCCTTCGACCAGCAGATCGAGAAATTCGAGCGCGACAACCATCGCCCGCCGACCGACGACGAGATTGAGAAGATCAGGGAATGGGTGCTGGAAAACGTGCGCGGCACGGTGCAGGCCGACATTCTCAAGGAAGACCAGGGGCAAAATACCTGCATCTTCTCGACCGAGTTCGCGCTGAAGATGATGGGCGACATTCAGGAGTACTTCGTCCATCACGGCGTCAAGAATTTCTATTCGGTCTCGATTTCCGGCTATCACATCGCCGAGGCCGGCGCCAATCCGATCTCGCAACTGGCCTTCACCCTGGCCAACGGCTTCACCTATGTCGAGGCCTATCTCGCGCGGGGGATGCACATCGACGATTTCGCGCCGAACCTGTCGTTCTTTTTCAGCAACGGCATGGATCCGGAATACTCGGTGATGGGTCGGGTGGCGCGGCGGATCTGGTCGACGACGATGCGTTACCGGTATGGCGCCAACGAGCGCAGCCAGAAGCTGAAGTACCACATTCAGACCTCGGGCCGCTCGCTGCACGCGCAGGAAATGGACTTCAACGACATCCGCACCACCCTGCAGGCGCTGATCGCCATCTACGACAACTGCAACTCCTTGCACACCAACGCCTACGACGAGGCGATCACCACTCCGACCGAGGAATCGGTGCGGCGGGCCATGGCGGTGCAGTTGATCATCAACAAGGAATGGGGGCTGGCGAAGAACGAGAACCCGAATCAGGGTGCATTCATCATCGACGAACTGACCGATCTGGTGGAGGAGGCGGTCTTGCGGGAGTTCGAACGGATCAGCGAGCGCGGCGGCGTGCTGGGGGCGATGGAGACCGGCTACCAGCGCGGCAAGATTCAGGAGGAATCGCTGTATTACGAAACCCTCAAGCACGATGGTTCCTTGCCCATCATCGGCGTCAACACCTTCCGCAACCCGCACGCCAAGCACGACCAGGCTACGGTCGAATTAGCCCGTTCCACCGAGGAGGAGAAGCAGAGCCAGTTGCGGCGGTTGCGGGAATTCCAGGAGCGGAACCGTCGGGACAGCGGCCCGATGCTGGCGCGGCTGAAACAGGCGGCCATCCACAACGAGAACCTGTTCGCGGTGCTGGTGGACGCGGTGCGCTGCTGCTCGCTGGGGCAGATCACCACGGCGCTGTTCGACGTGGGCGGGCAGTATCGGAGGAATATGTGAGTTAGTTTACAATCCCCGCTGACCGGAATACCTCAATTCAGATGGAAACGGTTGGCGGGGATTGCAGGTTTCCGGGTTTTCGGTCAAATAACCAAGATATTGAGGAGAGCCGATCATGCAACCGACAGTCAAGGATATTGCCGAAAAAATACTCAAGCTATCTCCGGCCGCCAGAGCTTACCTGGCCGAAGTGCTTTTGCAAAGCTTGGATTATGAAGAAGATTTTCCGGTATCGGATGAATGGATCAACGAAATTCATAGTCGTTGTCATGAAATGGATGAAGAAAGGATAGAACTGATTACAGCCGAAGATGCTTTTGATCAGCTTCGGAAAAAATACTTA
>JAVMKJ010000098.1:0-23086 GCA_031732855.1 Candidatus Competibacter sp. | reverse complement strand
GCGCTCAGGACGTTACGATCGATCGTGTTCATCAAGCGACTCCTCTCCTCGTGATGGATTTGTTACGAATGAAATTATAGTGGGTGAAATTTGCCGCAACCGCTTGCGGGTCCGCAATATCGAATTGCATGCCGGACAAAATTGCCTTTCAAGCCGCCTCGCGCACGTCCACCACCAGCCGCTTGCCCAAGACCGCCAGCGCGGTTTCGATCTGTTCGATGCGGCTTTTGTGGTGCAGCGACAACAGCCGATCCACCAAAGTGGGCGCCAAGTTGAGCATCCGCGCCAAATCGGCCTTGCGCTTGCCCGCCGCCAGCATCGCGTTGTGGAGGGCGACCTTGCCGGCGGCAGCGACCTTCAGCGCCACGCCGGGTCGGCCGTTGAGCGGGGAAGGTTCGGGAATGGGCTGACGGTCGTCCATGTAGGCGGAGAGCATGACCAGCAGCGCATCCTCGGCCATCAGCAGCGCCTCGGCTTCGTCTTCGCCCTGGGTTATCGCTTCGGGTATATCTGGAAAAGTGACGACAAAGCCACCTTCCGGCTGCGGTTCCAAGACCACGGGATAAATCAACATCGCGCCTCCCGCCTATTTAAGGCCCAGTTGCTTTTTCACGCCTTCGACCAGCCCCTTTTTTAATTCCTTGGAGCCATGCATCGGGATTTCCGATTTCCGGCTGCCCAGCCGCACGACCAAATGACCGGAACCACCCGGTTTAGTCTCGAACGTGCAACTCTGTTGGCGGAGCCAGGCTTTGAACTGGTTACTATTCATGGATCAAGAATACACAAAAATGTTTATCTTCTCCATATCAAATGACCTTCGAGAACCGCTGTTGTTTCTGCTCCCGCAAATACCGGTCGAACGCCATGCAGATGTTGCGGATCAGTAGCCGGCCCGGCGGCAGAACCCGAATCCCGGTCTCGGACAGCGCCAGCAGTCCGTCCGCCTGCATGTCGGCCAGTTCCGCCAGTTCCGGCGCGAAATAAGCATCGAAGCGGATGCCGAACCGGTGCTCGATCCTGGCGAAATCCAGGGTGAAATGGCAGATCAGGTCGGTGATCGCCGCCCGCCGCAGCCGGTCGTCGGCATCCAGTCGCACGCCTCGAAACACCGCCAGCCGCCCCGCGTCGATGCGCGCGTAATACTCCTCCAACCCCTTCAGATTCTGGCTGTAGCTGTTGCCGACCATGCCGATGGAGGTCGCGCCGAGCCCGATCAGATCGCAGTCGGCATGGGTGCTGTACCCCTGGAAGTTGCGGTACAGGGTGCCGGCCTGCTGTGCCCGCGCCAGTTCGTCGTCGGGCTTGGCGAAATGGTCCATGCCGATGTAGACGTAACCCGCGCGGGTGAGCTGCTCGATCGTGGTTTTCAGGATCTCCAGCTTCTCCGCCGGCGGCGGCAGGGCGCTGGCGTCGATTTGGCGCTGGGTCTTGAACAGGTCCGGCAGGTGGGCGTAGTTGAACACCGAAATTCGGTCGGGACTCTGGGCGACGATCTCGTCCACGGTGCGGCCGAAGCTGGCGGTGGTTTGGAACGGCAGGCCGTAGATCAAATCCACGCTGATGGATTTGAAACCCTCGCGCCGGGCGGCATCCATCACCTTCAGCGTGATTTCCCGCGACTGGATCCGGTTCACCGCCTGTTGCACCTCGGGATCGAAATCCTGCACCCCCAGACTCAGCCGGTTGAAGCCCAGCTCGCGCAACAGGGCGATGGTGCCGTCATCGGTCTCGCGCGGGTCCACTTCGATGGAATATTCGCCGCGGTCGTCGTCCAGCAGCCGGAAATGCTCGCCGGTGACCCGCATCAGTTCGCGCATCTGATCGGCGCTGATGAAGGTGGGCGTGCCGCCGCCCCAGTGCAGTTGGGCGACCGGCCGCGACCGGTCGAACAGCGTGCCCTGCAGCGCGATCTCCCGGTACAGGTGGTCGAGATAGGGCACGGCGTGGCGGCGGTTCTTGGTGACGATCTTGTTGCAGGCGCAGTAGAAGCAGACCGTGTCGCAGAACGGAATATGGAAATACAGCGACAGCGGTCGGCCGCCGGCGTTGCTGGTCTGGGCTTGTTCCCGGTACTCGGCCTCGCCGAAACCCTGGTGAAACTGCACGGCGGTTGGATACGAGGTATAGCGCGGGCCGGCCTTGTCGTACTTGCGGATCAGGGTGGAATCGAAAACGATGGCGGTGTTCACAGGCGACGACCCTCACAACCGCCGCGCTTGCGCGGCGTTCAGCAGAAACACCCCTTGGCCGCCACGTTCGAATTCCAGCCAGGTGAACGGCACGTCGGGAAACGCCTCGCACAGGGCGTACTGGGCGTTGCCGACCTCGACGATCAACAGTCCCTCGCGCTTCAGGTGATCCGCCGCCTGCCGCAGGATTTCCACCACCACGTCCAGTCCCTCCTCGCCCGCGGCCAGGCCCTGCCGCGGTTCGTGGTGGTATTCTGCCGGCAGAGTATCCAGCTCCTTCAGGCCGACGTAGGGCGGATTGCTGACGATGATGTCGTAGCGACGGCCTTTCAGCGCCGAGAACAGATCGGACTGAATCACCTCGACCTGATCCTCCAGCCCATGTTCGGCGACGTTGCGCCGCGCCACCTCCAGTGCTCCGGGAGAAACGTCCACCAGATCCACCCTCGCGTCCGGGAAAGAGTAGGCGCAGGCGATGCCGATGCAGCCGCTGCCGGTGCCCAGATCCAGAATGTTCTCCACCTTGCGGCTGTCGGGTAGCCACGGCGCGAAATGCCGTTCGATCAGTTCCGCCAGCGGCGAGCGGGGGACCAGCACCCGCTCGTCCACGTGGAACGACAGACCCATGAACCAGGCGCGCTGGGTCAAATAAGCGGCCGGCTTGCGCTCGGCGATACGCCGTTCGAGCAGTTGCAATGCCGCCTGTTTTTCCGGTGGCGTCACGTTCGACTGAAAGAACTCGACATGTAGATCCGGCGGCAGGTGCAGGGCATGCAACACCAGCGCCGCCGCTTCGTCGATGGCGTTGTCGGTGCCGTGGCCGAAATGCAGGCCGGCTTCGTTCATGCGGCTGGCACCCCAGCGGATCAGGTCGCGGATCGTGTGCAAACAGGTCGGAACATCGTCGCGGTCGGTCATGGGGCACGGGGCGGACAGTTGAGGGTTGGCGGCGGGGGCGGATCGGGCATCCGTGGATTACCCGTTTATTCTACCGTCTCGGCGGTAACCCGGATATGCTGTTTCCATCTTCAACGTCGCCCCTGCCCGCCACTCCACCGAAGCGCTTCCCCATGGCCGACACCCACGCCTCCGATTCGCCCGCCACCCCGGTTGATTATGTGCGCAACCTGCCGCAATACCTGTTGCCGCAGCGGCTGCTGACCCGCCTGACCTACCGGGTGACGCGGGCTCGAACTCCCTGGTTCAAGGACGTCCTGATCCGGGGATTCGTCCGCCATTTCCGGGTGAATCTGGCCGAGGCGCTGGAACCGGATGCGTGCGCCTACCCGGATTTCAACGCCTTTTTTACCCGGTCGCTCAAGCCCGGGGCCCGGCCGGTGGCGCAGGGCGACCGGGTGGTGTGCTGCCCGGTGGACGGAGCGGTCAGCCGGATCGGGGTGGCGGACGCCGACACCGTGCTGCAGGCCAAGGGGCGGAGCTTTTCGCTGACCGCGCTGCTCGGCGGCGATCCGGAGCGAGCCCGGCCGTTCCGGGGCGGCGCCTTCGCCACTCTGTACCTGTCGCCGCGCGACTATCACCGCATCCACATGCCGCTGGCCGGCCGGTTGCGGGAGATGGTTCACATTCCGGGCAAGCTGTTCAGCGTGTCGCCGCTGACCACGCGGGTGGTGCCGGCGCTGTTCGCCCGCAACGAGCGGGTGGCGGCGCTGTTCGATACACCGGCGGGGCCGATGGCGCTGGTGCTGGTGGGTGCGATCAACGTGGCCTCCATCGAGACGGTCTGGGCCGGGGCAATCACTCCGCCGCTGGGAGCGGCCATCCGGTGCTGGAGCTATCCGGCCAACGGCGAAGGGGCGGTTCGGCTCGACAAGGGCGTGGAGATGGGCCGCTTCAACATGGGTTCCACCGCGATCCTGCTGTTCGGTCCGGGCATGGCGCGCTGGGAAACCGAAGTACGGGCGGGGGCGACGGTGCGGGTGGGACAACGGCTGGGGAAGGTCGCCAAACCCGCTGCCGGATAGCGGTCGGGAGCGATGGGGCGGCTCCACTGGCGAGCGGTGAGTCGGGGCCATCGCTGGCAAGCGGGCTGGGAGTTCAGGCGCGGTCGACCGGAAACGCCAGCGCCTCCGCCAGCGACGCCTTTCCCGCCGCCAGCATCACCAGCCGGTCGAAGCCGAGCGCCACGCCCGCGCAATTCGGCAATCCGGCCTCCAGCGCGGCCAGCAGATTCCCGTCCACCGGCATGACCGGCAGGTCCCGCGCCCGCCGCGCCGCGTTCTCCAACTCGAACCGGCGGTATTGCTCGGCGGCATCGCCCAGTTCGTGAAAACCGTTGGCCAGTTCGACGCCGTTCAGGTACAGCTCGAAACGCTCGCCGACCGGTGGATCGGCCGGCCGCAATCGCGCCAGGGCCGCCTGCGAAGCCGGATAATCGTACACGAAGGTCAATCGTCCCCGTCCCAGCCGCGACTCGATGCAGTGCGTCAACAATAAGTCCAGCCATGGATCGGTATCGCCCGCCGGCATCCCGGGCGGGATCGGCACGTTCCGCGCCTCGGCGCAGGCCGCCAGTTTCGCCACGCCGGCCCGGTGCGGGTCCAAATCCAGATAGTGCTGGAAGAGTTCGCGATAGCTCAGCCGCTCCGGCTCCGCCAGCGCCAGCCGTCCGGCCAGCAGTTCCGCGACCAGTTCCGCCACCTCCGCCATCAGCCGGTGATGGTCGAAACCGACCCGGTACCATTCCAGCAGGGTAAACTCGGGATTGTGGCGGCGGCCGGCTTCGCCGTCGCGGAACACCCGCGCGAACTGGTAGATGCAACCGCTGCCCGCCGCCAGCAACCGCTTCATCGGGAATTCCGGCGAGGTGTGCAGGTACAGCGTTTGCCCGTGGCGCGGTCCCGGTCCTGAATAGATCGTGCTAAAGCTGATCAGGTGGGGATCGGTGATCGCCGCGGCCGACAGGGCCGGCGTTTCCACCTCCAGCACGCCGCGCGCCGCGAAGAAGGCCCGGGCGCGCGCCAGCAGTCCGGCCCGCAGGCGCAGGATGGCCAGATCGGCGGTTGGCCGCCAGGAGAACGATTCCACGTCCCGGCCGGAATTCCACTCACTCCTTGACCCGGGACACGTACTCGCCGTTGCGGGTGTCGACCTTGATGACTTCGCCGCTCTGGACGAACAGGGGCACCCGGACCACCGCGCCGGTTTCCAGGATCGCCGGCTTGCCGCCGCCGCCCGAGGTATCGCCGCGCAGGCCGGGATCGGTCTCGACGATGGTCATGATCACGAAATTGGGTGGCGAGACGCTCAATGGCGCGCCGTTCCACAGGGTCACCTGGCAGATCGCCTCTTCCTTGAGCCATTTGGCGGCATCGCCCACGGCGGTCGCGTCGGCGGTGAGTTGCTCGTAGTTTTGCGGGTCCATGAAGTGCCAGTGCTCGCCGTCGTTGTAGAGATATTGCAGTTCCACATCGATCACGTCGGCGCCTTCGGCAGTGTCGCCCGATTTGAAGGTCCGCTCGATGGTTCGCCCGCTCTTCAGATTGCGCACCTTGACCCGGTTGAACGCCTGGCCCTTGCCGGGTTTGACGAACTCGTTCTCGACGATGGCGTAGGGATCGCCATCCAGCATGATTTTCAGCCCGCTCCTGAATTCATTGGTACTATAAGTTGCCATGCCATGCCTGCCTTCAGCCAGAGTGATTAGGTTGAACAAACGAAATATAATAACCGCAAAGACAAGTTCCCGTCAGGTTCCGCGGGTGCCGTTCCATTTTGGGGTGAAGGAGATCGGGGCATTGGCTATCATCAAGAGAATTGGATCCTGGCCATCAGCAGAGGTTGGAACGCGTGTCTGATCCTCCCCTCATCAATCTGCTCATTTTGGATCGTTCCCGGTCCGATATCGATCATATCGTCAAGACTTTGGGCAGCGAGGGTTATCAACTCGACCTGATCCAGACCGATCAGGCGGAAGAAGCTCGCGGCGCGATCGATTACCGGCCGCTCGATGTGATTCTGTTGCGGCTGGACGAGGGGTTGCCCACCATCGCCGAAGCGCGGCTGATGGTGGTCGAGGCCAAACAGGATATTCCGATCATCGCCGTGGTGGACGATGAATCCCGCCCGCATTACAAGCCCGCCCGGATGCTGGAGGAAGGCGCCGACAACTATTTCTACCTGGACGACGCCGATCATCTGGTGTCGGTCATTCGCAAGGAACTGCGCCACTTGCAGGCGCGCAAGCGCGAACAGTCCTTCGAGATCCGCGTCACGGAGAGCGAGATTCGCAGTCAGGCGCTGCTGGAAAACATCCAGGAGGCCATCGCCTACATTCACGAAGGCGTCCATTACTACGCCAATCCCGCCTATCTGCGGCTGTTCGGCTACGAGCGCAAGGAAGATTTGGCCAATATCCAGTTGGTCCACATGGTGCCACCGGGATACCGGGATGCCTTGAAAAGCGTTTTGCGCCGCAGCATCCGTTCGGGCAAGGCGATCGAACCGGTGGAACTGGTCGGGGTGCGCAGCAACGGTCAAACCTTCCCGATCCTGCTGGAATGCGCGTCGACCCGGATGAACGACGAGCCGTGCACCCAGATCATCGTCCGGGACGCCACTCCGGAGAGGAGCGCCTACAACCAGCAACTCGAGAACCTGCTCAAGTACGACGACACCACCGGACTGTATACCCGGCGTTTCTTTCTTGAAACTCTGGAAATCGATCACGATGGCGCCGTGTTGTACGTTCTGCTCACGGATTACGCCGCCATTCGGTACACCATGGGTTTCGAGGCCGTCGAGCAGTTCATGATCGAGGTCGCCAGCCTGTTCAAGGAAATGCTGGCTCTCGAGGATATCGCCGCTCATTTCGCCAGTGGGGTGTTCACCATTTACGTGCCCGCCAATTCGCCGACCGATCCCCCGGCGCTGGCCGAGCGCATCCGCGAGTCGGTCGCCGAGCACAGCTTTCAGGTCGGCGGCAAGCTGTTCACGACGACCTGCTGCATCGGCGTCTGCAGGACGAGCGGCGGACATGAAAGCGCCGTGCAGGTTGTGTCGCACGCCGACCGGGCCTGCGAAGGAGCCCGCCAGAAGGGCGGCAATCAAGTCGAGATTTACGCTCCCCCGAAGGAGGAACGGCAAGGCGCCACCGCCACCACCGTCAGCGAGCAGGATGAAGTCGTGATCCGGCTGATCAAAACCGCCCTGACCAAGGGGCGTCTGAGCGTGTCCTATCAGCCGATCGTCAGTTTCGAAAACGCCGAGGAAGCGCGCTACAAGATGTATCTTGGGGTCGTGGACGAGGCCGACAAGCTCCATCCGATGGAAAAGCTGGGCGTCGTGGCGGTGCGTTTTGGACTGATGGGCGCCCTGGACAAATGGACCATCATCCGGGGGCTGGCGTCGTTGCTCGAACTGCAGAGAACGTCGGCCAAACTGCCGGTCCTGTTTGTTCGCCTGTCACGCAATTCTTTGATGGATAATGATTTTCTGGATTGGCTCGGCAAGCGTTTCAAGGACAGCCGGCTGTCGGGCAATTATCTGGTACTGGAGATCAAGGAAGACGACGCCGATGAATACTTCGACGAAACCCGCCAGCTGCGCGCGCGCCTGCGGGAACTGAGCTGCGGCATAGCCTTGTCTCATTTCGGCGGCAAAGCGCACTCCGAACGGCTGCTCCGGGAACTGGTTCCCGATTACATCAAGCTGGATGGCAGCCTGATCGAGCGCCTGGCCAAGGCCAAGGATGAAAACAGCCGCCGGGCGATGGCGATGCTGGCCCGGCAGGCGCAGGAACTGAAGACCCGGGTGGTGGCCGCCGGAGTGTCCACGGCGCCGCAGATGGCCAGCATCTGGCAGTTTGGCGTCACCCTGGTTCAGGGCAACATGGTCGCGGAAGCCGGTCCCAAGCTGGATTTCGACTTCCGACAGTACGCCGGTTGATCGTTCCACCCCAAAAGCGCCGCGACGGCAACGCCGCGGCGCTTTTTGACCGGTCAGGGCTGCTGGCGCAGGGCAGCGATCCGCTCCTCGAGGGGGGGATGGGTCATGAACAGCTTCCGCAGCCCGTCGCCCAGACCGCCGTTGATGCCGAAGGCCGCCATCTGCGAGGGTAACTGGGAGGGTTCGTGCAGTTGCCGCAACCGCTCCAGCGCCGCGATCATCTTGCCGCGGCCAGCCAGCCGGGCGCCGCCGGCGTCGGCGTGAAATTCGCGCTGGCGGCTGAACCACATCACGATCAGCGAGGCCAGGAGGCCGAACACGATTTCAAGGACCATGCTGGTTATCCAATAGCCGATACCGGGACCGCTGCGCTCCTCGTTGCGGGAAGACAGGGCTTGATCCACCAGGTACCCGATGATCCGCGACAGGGCGATCACGAAGGTGTTCAACACCCCCTGCAACAGGCTCAGCGTCACCATGTCGCCGTTGGCGACATGGCTGACTTCGTGGCCGAGCACTGCTTCCGCTTCCTCGGCGGTCATCTGTTGCAGCAGGCCGGTGCTGATCGCGACCAGCGCCGAATTGCGGTTGGCGCCGGTGGCGAAGGCGTTCGGTTCCGGCGAGTCGTAAATCGCGACCTCAGGCATTCCGATCCCGGCCGCCTGGGCCTGACGCTGGACGGTTTCGACCAGCCAGCGTTCGGTTTGAGTGCGGGGCTGCTCGATGACCTGGGCGCCAACCGACATCTTGGCCATCCATTTCGACATGAACAGCGAGATCAGCGAGCCGCCCATGCCGAAGATTGCGGCGAAGACGAGCAGGCTGGTGAGATTGAGGCCCGACTGATACAGGAAGCGATCCACGCCCAGCAATCGGGCGACGATGCCCAGCAGCAGCACGACCCCCAGGTTGGTGGCGACAAACAGAAAGACGCGTTTCATGGTGACGCTCCGTTGAAGAAATTGTGATGAATCTATAGGCACGCCGGGTGGAATTTCAAGCGCCCTGCCGCCGGTTCGGACCGGAGCGCGGGCCGTTTCGTTCAGGAGAGCGGCCGGCGGGTGACGAACATGGCGTCGCCGTAGCTGAAAAACCGGTAGCGGTGCTCCACGGCGTGGCGGTAGGCGCGCAGGATTTCAGCGTGGCCAGCGAAGGCCGCCACCAGCATCAACAGGGTGGATTCCGGCAGGTGGAAATTGGTGATCAGCGCGTCCACGCAGCGGAATCGGTGGCCGGGATGGATGAAGATGCGGGTTTCGCCGCGCCGGGGTTGGGGAATGCCATCCCCGCCGGCGGCGGCTTCCAGCGCCCGCACCACCGTGGTGCCGACCGCGATCACCCGCCCACCGCGCGCCCGGGCGGCGCGAATGCGCTCGCAGGCCTCGGCACCGACTTCGATCCGTTCGGCGTGCATGACGTGTTCGGTCACCCGTTCGACCCGCAATGGCTGGAAGGTGCCGGCGCCGACGTGCAGGGTGATGAAGGTTCGCCCGACACCCCGCTCGGCGATCCGGTCGAGCAGGGTCCGATCGAAATGCAGGCCGGCGGTGGGCGCGGCCACCGCGCCGGGCCGGCGGGCGTAGATCGTCTGGTAGCGCTCGCGATCTTCGGCGGTGGGTTCGCGGGTGATGTAGGGCGGCAAGGGTAGCCGGCCGTGTCGTTCCAGCAACGCCGGCAGCGGTTCCTCGCTCTCGACGCGGATTTCGAACAGGTCGTCGTGGCGCGCGAGCACGGTGGCGGCGAAACCGGCATCCAGCAGCAACAGACCGCCGGGTTTGGGAGGCTTGCTGGCGCGGAGGTGGACCAGCGCCCGCCGCTCGTCGAGCAACCGCTCCACCAGCAATTCGATCCGTCCGCCGCTGGCCTTGCGACCGTGGAGTCGCGCCGGGATGACCCGGGTGTCGTTGAACACCAGCAGGTCGCCGGGAAAAAGCAGTTCCGGCAGATCGCGAAATTGCCGGTCGCCGATCTGGCCGGTGGCGCCGTTCAGGGCCAGCAGCCGGCTGTCGCCGCGCCGGGCCGGCGGATGCTGGGCGATCAGTTCCGGCGGCAGGTCGAAATGGAAATCCCGCCGCTGCAACTCGCTGGCGGATTCGGCCAGACCGTGCCGGGGTTGCGCTTCCGAAACCGGCAGGTCATTGTGGAACCCCGGCCGCTGGCTAAACTCTGAAGTCATTATTTCTTGCCATCATGTGGACATTCAAATGCGTAAAACCCTGTTGATTGCCGCCGTTCTCCATGCCGCCAGCGCGCTGGCCGCCGATCCCGCGCCGGCGCCGCCCACCGCCGGGCAGCCGGATCTGACGAAGCTGCAAGCCGCCCTGAACGGCGAAAAGCCCGACAACGTCAATCCGACCGCCATTCCGGGATTGTACGAGGTGGCCGTCGGCGGTCAGATTCTTTATCTGAGCGAGGATGGCCGGTTCGTGGTACAGGGCGACATTCTCGATCTGGGTTCCCGCGCCAACCTGACCGAGAACCGCCGGGGCGAGCTGCGGGGCAAGGCCATCGCGGCGGTCGGCGAGAAGGACATGGTGGTGTTCGCCCCCGAGGGGTCGGCCAAGCACACGGTCACGGTGTTCACCGACATCGACTGCGGCTACTGCCGCAAAATGCATGGTCAGATCGCGGCTTACAACAAGGAAGGCATCAAGATACGCTACCTGATGTTCCCGCGCGAGGGCGTCGGCTCCGAGGCCTACAACAAGGCAGTGACGGTCTGGTGTTCGGACAACCGCCAGGAGGCGCTGACCAAGGCCAAACGCGGCGATGACATCGGGCGCAAGACCTGCGACAACCCGGTGCAAGCGCAGTACGAACTGGGCCAGAAGCTGGGGGTGCGGGGTACGCCGAGCATGATTCTGGAGTCCGGTGAAATGATTCCCGGTTACGTCCCGCCGACCCAGTTGGCCCAAATGCTGGCCGAAAACAAGGACAAGGCGCCCAGGCCAGCGCAGCCCTGAGAGATCGGGGGATGTTCTTCGGCCAGAAAATTCATCCGCTGAATTTCGATTACGCCGAGTGCGCGACCGTCGGCGACGCGGCGGTCGAGCTGACCGGGCCGGGCGTCCGACTGCGAATCACCTGTGCAGACCTCGCCGAGGGCTGCCTGCGGCTGCGGTTCGAGAATGCCGTCGCCGCCGACTCGGGCCAGCATTCGGACGCGGTATTGCCGGAATGGCGCGCGGGCCGGTCGGCCGTGCCGCGGCTGGAGGCGGGGACGGCGGTGTTCGCGGTGGCGGCGGGCCGGGTCGAACTGGCGTCGGCCCGCCTGCGGCTGGAACTGGCCGGCTTCAGCCTGCTCACCGTCGCCGAGGGCATCGGCTGTTGTGGCGAGAACCTGCTGCTCGACTTCAGCCTGGCCGGAGTCGATGGCTGCTACGGGTTTGGGGAACGCACCCGGCGTCTCAACAAACTGGGCGACAGCGCCGACTGTCTGACCGTGGACGTGGTGTCGGTGTTCCGCCACACTTACGCCCGCGACGATTACGATCCCACTTATGTCGCCATTCCCCTTGCCATTCTGAAAAAGGGCGAGCGATTTCTGGGACTGTTTTTCGACAATCCCGGCCGGGCTGTCATGGATGCCGGCAAGACTCGGCCGGGCGAGTTCTGGTATCAGTCCTTCGGCGGCGTCACCGACGTCTACGTGCTCGCCGGTCCGACGCTGGCCGAGGTGGTCCGGCGTTACGCGGCATTGACCGGGCGGGCGCCGCTGCCGCCGCCGTGGGCGCTGGGCTATCACCAGTGTCGCTGGGGCTACCAGTACGAAGCGGAATTCCGGGAACTGGCGGCCCAATTCTCCACGCACGACGTGCCGGTCAGCGCCCTGTGGTACGACATCGACTATATGGACGGCTACCGGCTGTTCGCCTGGGACCGGGCCGATTTTCCCGACCCCGCCGGCCTGAACCGCGATCTCAAGGCCGCCGGCATCCGCGCGGTGACCATCGTCGATCCCGGCGTGAAGCGGGAGCCGGGCTATGCGGTTTACGACAGCGGCCGGGAGCGGGAAGCGTTCTGCCGGACCGCCAGCGGTCGCGAGTACGTGGGCAAGGTGTGGCCGGGCGACACCGTGTTTCCCGATTTCACCCTGGCGAGCGCCCGCGAGTGGTGGGCCGGCTGGCTGGCGGATTTTCTGCGGGACAGCGCGGTGGATGGGGTCTGGCTGGACATGAACGATCCCGCCACCGGCTACAGCCGCACCGACGAGATGCGCTTCCAGCACGGCGCGATTCCCCACGACCGCTATCACAATCAGTACGCCCACTTCATGGCGAGGGCCAGTCGCGCCGCCTGCGACCGGCTCGATCCCGACGGCCGGCCGTTCCTGCTGACCCGCAGCGCCTGGGCGGGAACGCAGCGGTACAGCGCGGTGTGGACCGGCGACAACGCCAGCAACTGGAAGCATCTGCGGATGGCGCTGCCGTGCTCGTTGAACCTGAGCCTGTCGGGGGTGGCCTTCAACGGTCCCGACGTGGGCGGTTTCATGGACGACACCCGCGCCGAACTGCTGGTGCGCTGGCATCAGGCGTGTTGCCTGTTCCCGTTTTTCCGCAACCATTCCATCCGCCATTCCCGGCCGCAGGAACCGTGGCGGTTCGGACCGGAACCCCTGGCCGCCATGCGCGGCGCGATCCGCACCCGCTACCGACTGCTGCCGTACCTGTACCAGTGCTTCTTCGCCCATTGGCGGGATGGGGATCCGGTGATCCGCCCGCTGCTCTATCACCATTCAGGACCGGAGTACGTCGATCTGGACGATCAATATCTGGTTGGCGACGCGCTGCTGGCCGCGCCGATTCTGCACGGGGAAGGGCAGGGACCGGAGATCGTCCGCAATGGGATGAAATACCAGGAACGGCCGGTGGTACTGCCGCCGGGCTGGTGGTTCGATCTGAATCGCGGCGAGTGGCTGGAGGGCGAGCGGGCGCTGATCTACGCCGCCGCGCTGGATGAGTTACCGCTGTTCGTCCGCGACGGGGCCGTGCTGCCGTATTACGCCGGTCCGTTGCATAACAGCTTCATGGATCTCAGCGCGGTGGAACTGCATCTGTTCTGCTACGACCGGCAGGCGCGGTTCGGCTATTTCCTGGACGACCGGGAAACCCGGCGCTATCAGAGCGGTGACTACGGGATTGCCCGCATCTCGGCGGAAATCACGGGTGAACGGTTGGGGGTAGTCGTCACGGAATCGGGCGACTACCCGACCGACACGGTCGCGTTCGCGCCGGTGGTTTACGGTCGCCCGGAATTGCGGGAACTGGATCTGGCCGTAAACAGCCGCGCCGTGACTCGACCGTTACAAGCCGGTCGGCGCGAATGGCTGTGTCGGACGTTGCCGGTACTGGCCTGATCGACGCCTGACCGCTCGTTCGTCCGCGCCGCGAACGTTTTCCAATACGTCGATCGGCGCTGTCGCGATGCCTGTTGCGAGGAAAATCCCGGCTATGGGTGCAGGGATCGGCGCGGTGCTAGCGGATAGCCCATCCGCCACAGATTGGGAAGACCTGACCGACGAAGCAATCGGCGGCATCACTGCAAAGGTACGCGGCGAACTCGGCGTCCTCCCGCGCGGAGACGAGGCGTCCGAGCGGCACCTCGCGTTTCAGCCGTTCCTGAAAGCGCGGGTTTCGCTGGACCTCTGCGGGGAAGTAAGTCGGGTTGTCCACGAAGTTCTGGGCGATGGCGTTGACCTTGATGTTGTGCTGGGCGAGTTCGACGCCGACCGCCTGAACGTAGGCGAGTTGCGCGCCCCGCGCCGCGCTGTAGGTCGATGCCCGGCGCATGCCCCGAAGCGCGGAGGCGCTTCCGATCACCAGGATCTTGCCGTGGCCTCGAGCCGTCATTCCCGGAACGACCGCTCGAACGAGCCTGGGCAGCGGATCGACGAGCGCGGCGAAGGTCTGCCGCCACTCGGCGTCGGTTACCTCGACGGCGGGCGTGCTCGGTGCTGGAATTGCGAGGTTGGCGACGAGGACGTCGAGATCTCCCGAGGCGGCAACCAGTCTTTCGGCCGCGCCCGGTTCTGATGGAAGGGCCTGGCTGGCGACAACTTCCGCGCCGTGCTCCGCGAAGACTTCGCAGAGCATCGGCCCCATGAAGTCCCCCGCTTGCGTGATCAGTATTCGCTTGCCTTGAAGCATTCCGGACATTCGATTGCCCCTCGGAGTGGATAAGAAGCTGTCTGGCAAAAACCGTCGGTCAATTCAGAGGCCGTACAAAAACGCCTCTCAGAAGCTGTCTAAAAACTGAATATTATTAAATCAATAACTTATATGTGGGAGCGGCCTTGGCCGCGATGGCTGACCCTCATATCGCGGCCAAGGCCGCTCCCACAATCAACAAATTAGTTTTTAGACAGCCTCTCAGAGTCGATTCTTTTCCTCGAGCTTGGCCCGTTCCCACAGCGCATCCATTTCCGCCAGCGTCGATTCGGCCGGAGCGCGACCCTCTTCCGCCAGCCAGGCCTCGATCCGCCGGAATCGCCGTTCGAATTTGGCATTGGTTCCGCGCAGCGCCGCTTCCGGATCGAGCTTGAGGTGGCGGGCCAGATTGGCGACCGCGAACAGGACGTCGCCCAGTTCGTCGGTCAGTCGTTCCGGCGCGGCCTGAACGGCGATTTCGTGACGGATTTCGGCGATTTCCTCCTCGATCTTGGCCAGGATCGGTCCCACCGCGCCCCAGTCGAAACCGACCTTGCTGGCTTTCTTTTGCAGCTTGACCGCGCGGGTCAGCGCCGGCAGGGCCAGCGGCACCCCGGCCAGCGTGCCGGCGGGTTCTTGAGCTTTTTCGGACGCCTTGATCCGTTCCCAGGCGGCGGTTTGCTCGGCCGCATCGGCATAGCGTTCATCGCCGAAGACGTGCGGATGGCGGCGGGTCATCTTCTCGACGATGCCGCGCGCCACGTCGGCAAAGTCGAAGCGGCCTTCCTCGCGGGCGATCTGGGCGTAAAACACGACCTGAAACAGTAGATCGCCCAGTTCCGACTCAAACTCCTTCCAGTCCTCGCGGGCGATGGCGTCGGCGACTTCGTAGGCTTCCTCGATGGTGTGGGGAACAATGGTGGCATAGGTCTGCTCCCGGTCCCACGGACAGCCGTTGTCGGGGTCGCGCAGTCGGGCCATCAGGTCCAGCAGTTCGGTCATCTCGCGCATGGTCGCGATCCTCAACGCCCGCCGCGCCGCTTGCCGGCGCCGCAGGGACTGCCCTGGGTGAAGGCCCGGGCGGACCTCCGGTTGGACGGCGCGGGTTTGGACACGGGTAATCGTTCGCACCCCCCACCCCGGCCTTCCCCCGCAAGGGGGGAGGGAACCTTGGGGAACAGCGGCTTGCCGAGATTTCCCTCCCTTACGAGGGAATCGGCGCGCGGCGGCGGGCCGGTGTGCCGGGTCAGAAAGGTCTGCGATCCGTGCTTGCGGCCCAGCCGTGCGCCTTCGCCGCCCGTCGCGCCGGTGCCCCGCGGTTGCCAGGTCGGAATCAGATGGCGCTTGCCGTTGCCGATCAGATCGGCGCGGCCCATTTGCCTGAGCGTCTCGCGCAACAGCGGCCAGTTTTCGGGGTCGTGGTAGCGCAGGAACGCCTTGTGCAGGCGCCGTTGCTTCAACCCCTTGGGCGAGGTCACGATTTCGCCCCGGTCGCGGTGGATGCCTTTCAGCGGATTGCGGCCGGTGTGGTACATGGCGGTGGCCAGCGCCATCGGACTCGGCAGGAACGCCTGTACCTGGTCGGCACGGAAACCGTTGCGCTTCAGCCAGAGCGCGAGATTCAGCATGTCCTCGTCGGTGGTGCCGGGATGGGCGGCGATGAAATAGGGGATCAGATACTGCTCCTTGCCCGCTTCCTTCGAGTATTTCTCGAACAGTTCCTTGAATTGATCGTAAGCGCCCATGCCGGGTTTCATCATCTTGGAGAGCGGTCCGGTCTCGGTGTGTTCGGGGGCGATCTTGAGATAGCCGCCGACGTGGTGGGTCACCAGTTCGCGGACGTAGGCGGGATCGCGTACCGCCAGGTCGTAGCGCACCCCGGAGCCGATCAGAACCTTCTTCACCCCCGGTAATTCCCGCGCCTTGCGGTACAGACGGATCAGGGAAGAATGGTCGGTGTTGAGATTCGGGCAGATATCCGGGTAGACGCAGGACAGCCTGCGACAGCTTTGTTCGATCTCCCGCGATTTGCAGGCGATGCGGTACATGTTGGCGGTCGGGCCGCCGAGGTCGGAAATGATCCCGGTGAACCCCGGCGTCCGGTCGCGGATCTCTTCGATCTCGCGCAGGATCGAGCCTTCCGAGCGGGACTGGATGATGCGGCCTTCGTGCTCGGTGATCGAGCAGAAGGTGCAGCCGCCGAAGCAGCCGCGCATGATGTTGACCGAGAAGCGGATCATCTCGCAGGCCGGGATGCGGGCGTCGCCGTAGCTCGGGTGGGGGACGCGGGCATAGGGCAGGGCGAAGACGGCGTCGAGTTCCGGGGTGGTCAGCGGGATCGGTGGCGGGTTGAGCCATACGTCGCGGTCGCCGTGACGCTGGACCAGAGCGCGGGCGTTGCCGGGATTGGTCTCCAGGTGCAACAACCGCGAGGCGTGGGCATACAGCACCGGATCGTTCTTGACCTGTTCGCAGGACGGCAGGCGGATGACGGTTTTGGCGCGGTCGTGGCGAATGGCGCGCGGGTGGAAGGTCAGCGCCCTCGCCCCCGGCCTCTCTCCCGGCGGGAGAGGGGGGACGGTGGTTAAGCCCCTCGCCCTTTGGGAGAGGGGTTGGGGGTGAGGGACGGCCGGTTCCACCGCATACGGATCGGGATGCGGTTCCACCAAACCGGGCCGGTCCACCTCGGTCGAGTCGATTTCCAGCCAGCCGTCCGGCAGGCCCTTATTGACGAAAGCGGTGCCGCGAACGTCGCGGATGGTTTTGGGATGCGCTCCGGCGGCAACGCGGTGGGCCACTTCGACGATGGCGCGCTCGGCGTTGCCGTACAGCAGCAGGTCGGCCTTGGCGTCCAGCAGGATCGAGCGCCGCACCTGGTCCGACCAGTAGTCGTAATGGGCGACGCGGCGCAGGCTGGCCTCGATGCCGCCGATGATGATCGGTACGTCGGGATACGCCTCGCGACAGCGCTGGCTGTAGACGATCACCGCCCGGTCCGGCCGCTTGCCGCCCTCGTCGTGGGGGGTGTAGGCGTCGTTGTGGCGCAGTCGCCGGTCGGCGGTATAGCGGTTGACCATCGAGTCCATGTTGCCCGCCGTGACGCCGAAGAACAGGTTGGGCTGGCCCAGCGCCTTGAACGGTTCGGCCGAAGTCCAGTCGGGCTGGGCGATGATGCCGACCCGGAAGCCCTGCGCCTCCAGCAGGCGGCCGATGATCGCCATGCCGAAGCTGGGATGGTCCACGTAGGCGTCGCCGGTGACGATGACGATGTCGCAGGAATCCCAGCCGAGCTGGTCCATCCCGGCGCGCGACATCGGCAGGAACGGCGCGACGCCGAAGCGGGCGGCCCAGAATTGGCGATAGGCAAACAACGGGGTAACGGCGGGCATGAGCATCCAGGGGGTTGTTGAACGGAAACGGCTCCGGTCAGGAAAAGCTGGGACCGCCCCAGCCGGCTCCCGTTCCATACCGATCAGCCGACAATCCGGCCGTTACGTTTGTGACTATACTTTGCCGAATCAGCGGTACGAAAGGCTATCATAGATCTGCGGGAGCCCGCACGCTGGAGTTCGATGAAAAGAGATTGTCACTGCGGCGCAGGTGAGCGGCGGTAAACCTGAATTCGGAAAATGAGGAGTTGATGGCATGAGCGTTTTCTACACGGTCTATCTGGTCAAAACCTCGCAACCTGAAATGGTTGCTAATAAATTCAGCGACGTACAACCCGTAGACGACTCTGAATGGCTGATCTGCGATTATGGCGACAGCGATGTCGATGGCATCTTTGAGCCGGACAGTGATTTCACCAGTGAATTTTCCAGGCAATTCGGTGAAGTAATTTTTATCTGTGTAAACGAGCGCGACGATCAGTTCGAGTACGAACATTCCAAAGATGGTGTTTTACTGCGCAAACTGACTTGGGCTTCCGACGGCTGTCGATCAACGTGGATGACCGTACAGGGAGAACAGGAGGCGTGGGAAGACGACCTGCTGTTTTCCGAGGAAAATTTTGCCAGAGCTTTGGAGATTATCAAGTACGGCGATCACCTTGAATTGCTCGGTAACGAGCAATTTATGGAAAGGCAGCAACAACTCCGCGCCATCTGGGATGCGCGGCAATATGTCATGGATGGGCAATGGCCTCTGGGCGATGGAACCATCGGCATGGCTATTCCACAATACTTTGGCGTAAAAATGCCCACTTAGCTTGAATGTGAGCAGGAACATTGAATGCGCGATAATCTGATCCTGGTAGCAAAAGACGATAAAACGATCAGGTCTGATTTCTGGATTGCGCGATATCCGGTGACGATCAGGGAATTTGAGGAGATTGTTGAAAAAAAGTCTGGCAATCAGTCAGATGCCAACCGGATTAAGGAAGCAACGTGGATGGAGGCCATCAGATACTGTAATTCTTTGAACAGAAAACAGGGATTGCCGCTGTCCTATGACGAAACTACCGGTGAGCTGCTTGATGAGCACGGAAACCCGGTGGAGGAAGTATTGGAAGTGACCGGCTTCAGATTTCCAACTTCCGAGGTAAAGGGATTCAGATTGCCGACTTGTGAGGAGTGGGAATATGCCGCGAAAGGAGGGAGTTCAAGAGTATCTTCCGGTTCTTATGTCAAAATTTTGCAAACCATTTATACTGACTGGTATATAGATACGCGGTGCGATCAAATCGACAGGATGAAAATGAATACCATAGGATTGTTTGGGATGCTGGAAAATCGTGAGTGGTATAGTGATAATAAAAATTTGGAGGGATTAAAAAACAGGATGTGTTGTTGGGAAGAATATTTCTACAACTATAATAACGATCTCGCTTATCAGGTCATCAGGAAAACAGTTAACGACATGGAGTTGAATGGATTCAGGGTTGTGCTGACTGCGTAAGGTTAATCTGTAAATGGTTCCAAGTGAGTCGGTACGATCTGTTACCCGAACGCCGGGAAAATTTATTGGCTGGAGGCGTTTAAGGCTTACATCCCAAATGCTATAATATTATTAACATTCATAAGTCATGGAGCACCCCATGAATACCGAAAACCGTATTCCAGAACTGAAAACAGTTTCGTTTGATGGTGCCCTGCAGTGGTTCTCTGAAATGCAGTGCCGTGGATTGCTTTTCCACCCGGATGACGATCCAGCCGACATCATAGTGATCCGGAGTGGTGAAAGGATGTTCAAAGACCGGGAAATCCAGGAAACCCGGTCGGTGCTGGATACACTGTTCGCGGCGCTGGGTGATGATGTCTATGAAGCAGCCTATCCCATCATGATGAAAGCCTGCGGGATCAGGCTCGATGCCTGAGCTTGCCCCGTAGGGATCATCAATGCTGTTCCGGGGCAGGTTCACAGGGGGCTGATCTGCCAGGAGGAAAGCCAGCCGGCTCCCTGCCGCAACTGGCTTTTTTATCCTTGGCATCGTTTTCCCCTTTCCCTTGCCAACCCGACCATCAACACCATGGACAGCTTCAGTTACAGCACAGCCCTGCACAGCCGGTTGAAGCTGCGGATGGCTTGGCCCTGCCCGCGCCTCTACTTCGCATGACAGATCGGGCCGATACACAAATACGGGTAATTGATCTGTTCGCGGGTCCCGGCGGTCTGGGTGAGGGTTTTGCCACTTTTGCGCCTGTGCCGCATTCCGGGTGGCGGCCCTTCCGGATTATTGCTTCGGTGGAAAAAGATCCGGCTGCGTGCCGGACGCTGCGGTTGCGCGGGTTCTACCGCCGGCTGGCACAGAGCGGCGACCGGTCGGCACTGGATGCCTACTTTGCCTATGTGCGCGGTGACTGCGAATCGCCGGTCGATCCCGACAGTCCGGTGGCCCGGACTGCCTGGCAGCAGGCCAGCAAGGAGGTTCTGGAACATACCCTAGGCGAGCCCGAAACCGGTTCGGTGCTGCAGGCGGCCATCGACCGGGCTCGGGTGAGCCCCACAACGCCGCTGGTGCTGATCGGCGGCCCGCCCTGTCAGGCCTATTCCTCGGTCGGTCGCTCCCGCAATGCTGGTACGGCCGGCTACCAGCCGGAACAGGATGGTCGCCATTTTCTGTACCGGGTCTATCTGGATTTGCTCCGCAACCACCGGCCAGTGGCGTTCGTCATGGAAAACGTCAAGGGCATGTTGTCGTCCCGTATCGGGGGACGGCCGCTGTTTCCCCGCATTCTCCAGGACCTGACCAGCCCGGCGGCCGCAGATGGTCAGGACGGCCGGCGGGTCCATCCGTGTTATCGCATTTACTCGCTGGTCGATCCCTGTTCGTACCGGCATGACCAGAATCCGGACTCGGTCCAGGCCGGGCGGTTCATCATTCAGGCCGAGCACTACGGTATTCCCCAGACCCGGCATCGCGTGATCCTGTTTGGATTGCTTGAAGAATTGGCAGATGTCTTTGACCGCCAGAGCGGCGTGTTCCCGCGCCTCAGTCCGTTGACCGGTCCGGACAGCCGCCCGTCGAACGTGACCACCCGCCAGGTGCTGGCCGGTCTGCCGCCGCTGCGCAGCGGGCTGTCCTGGCTCCAGACCGCCTATCCGGCTGGCGACTGGCGCCAGACGCTGACCGCCTTGGCGGCGGATTTCGGGCCAGTGATCGGCGATCCGGAACTGCGAACAGCCTTCGAGCAGGCGGCATTGCAGGCTGCCGCCGCGGACCTGCCGACGGGCGGGCGCAGCGTGCCGGCCGCACACCGGGCCGCAGACCAGGCGGCCTTGCCAGCCGGACTTGCAGCCTGGTATCACGATTCCGACCCGCCGCTGGTGCTGAACCACGAAACCCGCAACCACATGCCGGAGGACTTGGCGCGCTATCTGTTCTGTGCCGTGTATGCCCGGCTGAAGGGTGTTTCACCCAAGGCGGCCCAGTTTCCCGCCGCGCTCGCGCCCCGCCACAGGAACTGGGAGACGGGAAAGTTCGATGACCGGTTCCGGGTGCAGGTGGCGGATCAACCGGCCACGACGGTGATGAGTCACATGGCGAAGGACGGCCACTATTTCATCCACTATGACCCGGTCCAGTGTCGCAGCCTGACCGTGCGCGAGGCCGCCCGCCTGCAAACTTTCCCGGACAGCTATTTCTTCGAGGGCAACCGGACCCAGCAGTACACCCAAGTCGGCAATGCGGTCCCGCCATTTCTGGCGCGGCAGATCGCGGATGCGGTCTGGAAACTGTTGCGGCAGTTGGGCTATGGAGCGCCCTGACATGACCGACATTGTGGACCAGGCAACCCGCTCCCGGATGATGGCGCGCATCCGCAACCGGGATACCGCACCAGAAATGGCGGTTCGGCGCGAGTTGTACCGTCTGGGTATCCGCTACCGTCTCCATAACGGCAAGTTGCCCGGCCGGCCCGATATCGTCATCGGCCGGCTGCGCACCGTGATTTTCGTCCACGGCTGCTACTGGCATCGGCATCCCGGATGCCGGCTGGCCTATACCCCCAAATCCAATGTCGAGTTCTGGCTGGCCAAGCTGGAAGGCAATGCGAAACGGGACGCCGAAAACCAGGCGCGCTTGGTCGAAATCGGCTGGCGGATCATCGTTATCTGGGAATGTGAAATCCGCGACCGCGAGGCCCTGCGCCAGCGACTCGCCCCATTGCTGGGTATCAATGGCTAAGTGACTGTGCTAGCGACTGGTTTGGGTTATGTTTTTGTTCATATCACCATGGGCGACCGCATCAAGCGCACCGCGCTAAAGACATTCAGGTTGCTAAAACCCATTTCATGTCTTAAATTGATTACAATTGTGAGGTTCGCATGATCCAACCCAATAACAACCATACTGAAACTCAGCCCGATGTTGCAGTAGCGCCAGATGCCTCGGCCGATGTACCGGCTCATCCTGAAGGTTTACCCACCGCACCAGAGCCTGGGTCCAGTACCATGCTTGGCGAAGTCACTGCTGAAGTGGAACTCTCCCAGAATTCTGCCGCACATAAAACAACTTCAGCCAAAACCGGCAAGCCAAAAAAATCCCATCGTCCGTCTGGCGCCAGATCTGCCGAAAACACAGTACTACTACAACGTCTGTCCGGTATGGTCGAAGATTTGTGGAAAGAACTGGGTCAGGATGCCCGCCGAGGACGGCTGGATCTGGAAAAACAGCTAGCCCAGGTTCGGCAGGATCTCGACAGGACCCAAAACCGTGAAAGCGAATTGGAAAAGCGTGTACGGGAACTGGAAAACCGGGTTGAGAGGCTGCTCGCTGACAACAAGCAACTCCTTGAATCTATTCAGAAAAAAACCTGCGAGCTGGAGCAAACCGTTCAGGAACGGGAACGGCTGGCCAGCGAGCTGCGTATCAGCGAACACAGCGCTGGTGTTGATGTGCAGCAGACCGAAGCCCGGCTGCGCGACGATCTGCGCCAAGCGATCCTGTCCCCACTAACGAATATTCGCGACATCCTGGAGGTTGTACCCGAGCGGACCAATCCGTCACGCGATGTCCGCAAACTGGTCATTAATTTTAACAATCTGTGCAACGGCTTGCGCCGAAAGGGGATATTCGGTGAACGGGAAATCGGATCGCTCGATCCGCAGCGGTTTACCGGCGGCGAACCCAGTAATCGATCTGGGGATTGATTTTGGTACCACAAACTGCACGGTGGCCCGGGTACGGCCGGATGGCGGCATTCACCAGCAGGGACCTGTACCATCGATCGGAGCGCTATGCGAAGACGAGGTATTCTTTGGCGAGGAGGCCCGGGATCGGCTGCTGTCCGATAGCAGGGAGGTGGTTCCAGTCCGTGATCTAAAGCTGCTGCTGCGGCAGGATGAATGCACTCTAGAGCGCTGACCGGTTTGAACGGGTTTGGCTTGGTGACGGGATCTGGAGGC
>JAVMKJ010000097.1:0-4339 GCA_031732855.1 Candidatus Competibacter sp. | reverse complement strand
GCAACATCCGCCAGAACCTGTTCTTCGCGTTCGCGTACAACGCGCTCGGAGTGCCCATAGCGGCGGGCGTGCTGTATCCCGCCTTTGGCCTCCTGCTCTCGCCGATGATCGCGGCGGCGGCCATGAGCTTCAGCTCGGTGTCGGTGGTCTACAACGCCTTGCGCTTGCGGTCGGCGGTGATTTGAGCCGAGCTGGCTACGGGTAGGATGTAGAGAGGGGTGGCGCTTGGCGCCAGGGTGGTTCGAAACAGCGATTCCAGCGGGCGAAAGCGGACGAGCGCTTATACTTCGGGGATAACGTCCTGCCAGGAGAAATGACATGCTACAGGTTTATGGTTGCCCCAACACCCGCTCCACCCGGGTCGTCTGGGCATTGGAAGAAGCGGGCGCCGAATATGACTACCACAAGATTGACCTGCTCGCCGGCGCCGGCCGGCGGCCCGACTATCTGGCGCTCAATCCCGGCGGCAAGGTGCCCACCCTGGTGGACGGAGAACGGGTGCTGACCGAGTCCGGGGCGATTTGTACCTACATCGGCGACTGCTTCCCCGCCAGCGGCCTGACGCCACCGGCCGGATCGCCCGAGCGCGCCCGTTACAACCAGTGGTGCTTCTTTGTGATGAGCGAACTGGAACAGCCGCTTTGGACCATCGCCAAGCACCGCTTCGCGCTGCCGGAAAAACGGCGGGTGCCGGCCGTGATCGAGACGGCGGTCTGGGAATTCGCCGTGGCCGCCAAGGTGTTGGCGATCGGCCTCGGCGAGCGGGAGTATCTGGTGGGGGAGCGCTTCACCGCCGCCGACCTGCTGGCGGCGCACACCCTGGCCTGGGCCCGCGCCAACAAACTGCCGCCGACCGACCCGCATGTGGAAGCCTACGTCGACCGGTTGCTGGCCCGTCCGGCGTGGGAACGGGCGCGGGCGCGGGAAAGGGCCTGACCGCAATCCTACACCGCCAGATAGCGGGCCGAACTGTCGCTGGGGCGGACGTGCAGGTAAATCCCGGTGGTGGCCACCGAGGCGTGGCCCAGGGTCTGTTGGACCAGCGGCAGGCTGGCGCCGCGTTCCAGGGCGTGGGACGCATGAGCGTGGCGCAGCCAGTGGGGCGAGACCGGGGCCGCGAGGCCGGCCCTCCGGGCGGCGGTCTGGACCAGCCGGTGCACCTGGCCGCGGTGCAGCGCCCCGCCGCCCTTGCGGCTGGCGAATAGCGGGGCGTCCGGCGCTCCCGGTGGTCCGAGCAGGGCGGCGACCCGTGCCGGCAGCAGGATGACCCGGGTACGGCCGCCCTTTCCCAGTACGGTCAACTGGGCTTCGCCCCGATCGCGCGGTCGCAGATCGCGCCAGCGCAGGCCACACAACTCGGACACCCGCAATCCGGCGGCGTACAGCAGCGTCAACAAGGCCCGGTTGCGGGGGTTGGACTCCAGCGCCAGCAGTCGCTGGACCTCGGCCTCGGCCAGAATCCGCTCGGCCAGGGTGCGCTTGATCGCGGGCAGCTTGATCACCCCGCCCGGGTTGAACGGCAGGTAACCCAGCCGATGGGCGGTGGAGAACAGCGATTTGATCGCCGCCAGCCGGTTGGCGCGGCTGGCCGGAGCCAGACCGTTCAACGCCCCCCCCCAGGCATGCAGGTCGCCGACCGTCACTCGAACCAGCGGCTTGGCCACGAACGCCAGAAAGTGCAGGGCGCTGCGCCGGTAGTTGGCGCGGGTGTGAGAGCTGGCCTGGCCGTTCAGCCACAGTTCCACCATCTCCGCGTCGTCGCGGGCCTGAGGAGGAACCACCGAAACCGACGAAGCGGCCAGAGTCGGGAAGGCTGGAACGGAAACCACGGCTGTTGACATAAGGGGAGCCTCGGTCGCGTGGGAGGTCGATACATTGTGGTGCGCTGCCCGGTCTTGATTGCAAACCCACGGTCCGGGAAGCATGACCTTGATTTTGAAAATATTACCACGTCAACCGAAATCCAGAACCCTATTGAGGGCCATGGCCCGGACGGTTGCCTGCTAATAAGGTTGTATCATTTATCAGTTATTAGCACCAAAATAGCTTCATTAATAATTTTTTTGCCTCATTATAGTGCAAAATAAGTTGAGACAACCATTTTGCGCATTCTTTTTCCCCCATGCACGACAGCCATTACGGCGCCCGACTCTTTCCCAGCAATCGCTGGTTATCAGATTATAATATTGATATTTATATATTTTTTAGATCAGGACACCGATGAATTCAATCAGGGGACTAATAGTTTACAACTGTATCTATTAATTGGCATATCATTTGCTGCATCGCAACCCAATCCGATTCGTCACGGTCCGTTCAGGAGTTCAACCCATGCGATCACAGTCCTTTCGCTGCTGGCAATTGGCGCCAGCACTGACGCTGGCATTGGTCAGTCCAGCCGCGCTGGCCGCCAGCGACATCTCGCGCGCCGCCGTCGATACCATCTGGCTGGCCACCAGCGCGGGGCTGGTTTTCTTCATGCAGGCCGGTTTTGCCCTGCTCGAAGGGGGCATGGCGCGCAGCAAGAACGCCGTCAACGTGCTCATGAAGAACTACATGGATGCCTGCGTGGGTGGCCTCATCTTCTGGCTGATCGGGTTCGGACTCATGTTCGGCCACAACCCCAGCGGCTGGCTGGGCACCAGTCACTTCGCCCCGGACAGCGCCGCGGACTTGGACTGGACTTTCCTGTTCTTCCAGATGATGTTCGCCGCGACTTCGACCACGATCGCTTCCGGCGCCATGGCCGAGCGCATTCATTTCAACGCCTATCTCATCGGCGCCTGCGTCATCTCCGGGCTGATTTACCCGGTGTTCGGCAGTTGGGCCTGGGGCGGCTACGGCGGCGGAGACGGTTGGCTCAAGGCCATGGGCTTCGTCGATTTCGCCGGTTCGACGGTCGTGCATTCGATCGGCGGGTGGTGCGCGCTGGCCGGCATCATCGTGCTGGGGCCGCGGCTGGGACGGTTCGGCCCGAATGGTGAATCGCGGCCCATTGCCGGTCATAACCTAAGCCTGGTCGTATTGGGCGGTTTCATTCTCTGGTTTGGCTGGGTGGGCTTCAACGGCGGATCGACTCTCGCCGCCGACGTCGGCATCGGCAAAATCCTGGTCAATACTCATCTCGGAGCCTGCGCGGGCGCCGTGGGAGCCGCTGTGTTCAGCGTAATGTCAGGCCGGCCGGTACTGCTGACCGGCACGGTCAACGCCAGCATCGGCGGACTGGTGGCGATCACCGCAGGCTGCGCGTCGATGGAACCGGGCCATGCGGTGCTCACCGGCGCTATCGCCGGCGTCATCGCCAGCGTCGGTCCGGCCCTCTTGACGAAAATGCGCTTGGACGATGTGGTGGACGCCGTTTCGGTCCACGCATTCTGCGGCGTCTGGGGAACCCTGGCGGCCGGTTTGTTTTACAGCGGCGATCTGTTCAACCCGCGCAGGATCGCCGTGCAGGCCATCGGCATTCTTGCCGCCTTCGTCTGGGGGTTTGGCGCCGCCCTGCTGAGTTATCTGCTGATCGCCCGCACCATCGGGATTCGTTCCGATACTCTTCACGAACAGCGGGGCTTGGACTTCACCGAACACGCGGAGATCGGTTATCCCGAATTCCAGCAAACGCAAACCTTCAATCCGGAAGGCTTGTATCGATAATAAACGTAACAAACTACCCGTTGGATCGAAACCATCGTTCCTGAATCGGGCGCATCGCAAGACTTCAGAATACTTTTAGGAAACAGGCATGGAATTCGAGCAGAAAAAAATGGCTATCGAGCAGGGGTTGATACCCTTTCTCAGCGCCGGATCGTTGGCGTCCGCCTTGCGGCTCTGGGAAGCAAAGTACGCCGGGGAACCCACGTTTGCCCTGACGCGCTTTATCAGCGAACTCGGCGACGGCGCCGCCTTGGGAGCGCCGCACGGCAAAGTACTACAGAGCCTTATCCGCGCTCTGAATCAACCGCCTGCCCCGCCGCCCGTCCACCGTCGAGCGGTCCCCGTCCCGGAAACCCGGGACGACGCCACGCGTGCCTGCACCCTGCTCGTGGACACGTTGATCGACCGCTTGCCGCCGGACCAGGGCGAGGGCATTCGGCGGTACGTGATCGATCATCTGGATCGCCTGCAACAACCCGCACCGGTCTCGAACGCCGTCCGCGCCTGGTTGAGCCGGCGACAAACCATGGTCATGCCCATCGCGGAAACAGCGCTCACCCGCATCGTCAATCTGGCTTATGTCGCCCTTTGTGAATCGGTGGGTCCCACCAAAGCCGACCGAGCGCTCCACGAGGCCGTTCTGATCAGCGAAAAAGCCAGCGCCGGTTCCGGATTTCCCGTCCGGCGC
>JAVMKJ010000096.1:0-4367 GCA_031732855.1 Candidatus Competibacter sp. | reverse complement strand
CGATTTTATTCTATCCGCACTAAAAAAGTAAAATATATTGGTAATTGGTATAAGTCGTTGAAAAAAACGCCCTCACCCCCAACCCCTCTCCCGGAGGGAGAGGGGAGTTTTTGTACGGGTTCTTAAATTGAAGTGCATAAGGAAAGATCAACCCATGGTCTGCACGTAGGTCATCACCAGATACAGGACCGCTTCGGTCTGGCCGACATTGCGATAGATATGCGCGACATCGGCCACGAACTGAATCACATCGCCGGCGGTCAGCGCGTAGCGGTTTTCAGCGATGATGATCTCGACCTCGCCGCAGTTGACCACCAGATTTTCGATGGTACCCAACGGATGCGGTTTGGCCGCTTCCTCCCCACGGCTTTTGAGCCGCAATTCGTAAAATTCCACCCGCCGGGGCTTGTCGAAGGGAAACAAGGCTCGCGAGCAAAAGCTGCCGTCCTTGGAAAACAGCCGTTTCGCGCTGGCCACCGGCAACAGCCAGACACTTTCCTCCCGATCCTCGCTCAAAAACGCCGAAATGGGCACTTCCAGGGCATAGGCAATCTTCCACAGAACCGCGATGGTCGGGGTGCTGCGCCCCAGCTCGATCTGGCTCAGCATCGCCCGGCTGACGTGCGACCGCCGGGCCAGCGTTTCCAGCGATAGCCCGTGCTGCTTGCGCAGCTTGCGGACATTGCCACCGATGACGGCGGCCAGACCGGCCGTGTCCTCGCCCGGCGCGGGTTCCATGGTCAACGGAACCACGTCGGGGTATCGAAGTGGCGGCGGCAAACGGTCGGCGCGTCCGCCGCGAGCCACGGGCGATTCTTCATTCATCCGTCCAGATCCTGGAACAGCCTGACGACCGCCGCTCAAATCCCGGCGCCGCCATCGAACGCCTCGCTGCGTACCTGCGCCTGCGAGATGTTGCTGCCGGGCGGCACGCTGCGGGTCAGCCAGACGTTGCCGCCGATGATCGACCCGCGCCCGATGGTGACGCGGCCCAGAATCGTCGCGCCGGCGTAGATCACCACGTCGTCCTCGACGATGGGGTGGCGGGCATTGCCCTTGATCAGGCTGCCGTTTTCGTTCGCCGGAAAGCGTTTGGCTCCCAGGGTCACGGCCTGATACAGCCGTACCCGCTGGCCGATGATCGTGGTCTCGCCGATCACGACGCCGGTGCCATGATCGATGAAGAAGCTGCCGCTGATATCCGCTCCGGGGTGGATGTCGATGCCGGTGGCCGAATGGGCGATTTCCGCGATGATGCGGGCGATCAACGGGGCGCCCAGCCGGTGCAATTCGTGGGCGAGGCGATGATGGATGATGGCGGTGATGCCGGGGTAGCACACCAGCACCTCATCCAGGCTGCCCGCCGCCGGATCGCCCTCGTAAGCGGCGCGGATGTCGGTATCGAGCAACGCGCGCACCTCAGGCAGGCGTGCCGCAAACGCGCGAGTGATTTCAGTCGCCCGTTGGCGATCCGCCTCACGGCTCCCCTGTTGCTCGGAGGAATACCGAAGCTCCCGACGCACCTGTTCGAGCAGATGCCGCAGCGTCGCATCGAGGGTGTGCCCCACGAAGTAGTCGATGCCCTCGTCGGTCAACTCTGGCGACCCCAGGCGATTCGGAAACAGAACGGCGCTCAGTCCGTCCAGAATCCCCACCAGCACCTTGCGCGATGGTAGCCGGGGCGGCTGATCGGTGGTCCGTTGCCGGTCCGCCAGCGACCGCACGCGCACGTCGCGCAGTTCGGCCACGACCGAATCCAGGTCCCACTGCAAGCCCGCGCTTGCGGGCACGATGACCGGCTGGAGCCTCGCGTTCATGCCGCCAGTCCCAGTCCGGTCGCGTCGAAGACCCCCTCGAACAGTACCGAGCTGAGATATCGCTCGCCGGAGTCCGGCAGGATGACGACGAGAGTCTTGCCGGCATTCTGGGGCCGCCGGGCGATGCGGACGGCGACCGCCGCCGCCGCGCCGCAGGAAATGCCGGCCAGTATCCCTTCCTCGCGCGCCAGGCGACGCGCGTAATGAATCGCTTCCTCGTTACTGACCTGCTCGATCTCGTCCACCAGCGACAGGTCGAGCACGTCCGGCACGAAGCCCGCGCCGATCCCCTGAATCTTGTGGGGCGCGGGTTTCAGCGGCTCGCCGGCGCGTTTCTGGGTCAATACCGGACTTGCGGTCGGCTCGATCGCCACCGATACGATGGGCTTACCTTGAGTGTGCTTGATAAAACGCGAGACGCCGGTGATGGTGCCGCCGGTGCCCACGCCGGACACGAAAATATCGACCGCGCCGTCGGTGTCGTTCCAGATTTCCGGGCCGGTAGTCTGCTCGTGAATGGCCGGGTTCGCCGGATTCTTGAACTGCTGGAGCAGCACGTAATGATCCGGATCGGACGCGGCGATTTCCTCGGCTTTCGCCACCGCGCCGCTCATCCCCCGCGCCCCTTCCGTCAGCACCAGCTTCGCGCCGTAGGCGATCAGCAGCTTGCGGCGTTCGAGACTCATGGTTTCCGGCATGGTCAACGTCAGGGGAATGCCCCGGGCGGCGGCGACGAAGGCCAGAGCAATGCCGGTATTGCCGCTGGTCGGTTCGACCAGATGCTTGCCGGGATCGAGCAAGCCCCGCCGCTCGGCGTCCCAGATCATCGCCGCGCCGATCCGGCATTTGACCGAATAGGCGGGATTGCGGCCTTCGATCTTGGCCAGCACCGTGGCGGGAGCGCCGTCGGTGATCCGGTTGAGCCGCACCAGCGGCGTGCGCCCGATCGACAGGGAGTTGTCTTCGTGCCACTGTGGCATCGGCGGTTCTCCAGTGACTACTTGGCGGCGGGGGCGGCGGGTTGATAGATTTGGTCGAAGACGCCGTCGTCGCCGAAATGGGTCTTCTGGGCTTTTTGCCAACCGCCGAACACTTCGTCGATGGTGAAGAGATTCACCTTGGCGAATTGCCCGGCGTAGTGGGCCGCAATTTTGGGATCGCGCGGGCGGTAGAAGTGCTTGCCCGCGATGTTCTGCCCTTCGGGGCTGTAGAGATATTCCAGATACGCCTCGGCGACCTTGCGGGTGTTCTTCTTGTCCACCACCTTGTCCACCACGGTCACCGGCGGTTCCGCCAGAATCGACAGCGATGGCGTCACGATCTCGAACTTATCCGGCCCAAGTTCCTTCTGAGCCAGATACGCCTCGTTCTCCCAAGCGATGAGTACGTCGCCGATGCCGCGCTCCACGAAGGTCGTGGTCGAGCCGCGCGCCCCGGAGTCAAGCACAGGGACATTCTTGTATAACTGACTCACGAAATCACGGGCCTTGGCCTCGTCGCCACCGTGCTTCTTCAGCGCGTAACCCCAGGCGGCCAGATAGTTCCAGCGTGCGCCGCCGGAAGTCTTGGGATTGGGTGTGATGACCGACACGCCCGGCTTGATCAGATCGTCCCAGTCCTTGATCCCCTTGGGATTGCCCTTGCGGACCAGAAACACAATGGTGGAGGTGTAGGGCGCGCTGTTGTACGGCAGCCGTTTTTGCCAGTCCGGCGGAATCAGTTTGCCTTTCTCGGCCAAGGCGTCGATGTCGTAGGCCAGGGCCAGGGTCACCACGTCGGCTTCCAGCCCGTCGACCACCGCGCGGGCCTGCTTGCCGGAACCGCCGTGCGATTGCTGGATGGTGACGGCTTCGCCGCTCTGGCTTTTCCAGTGCTTGGCGAAGGCGGCGTTGAAATCTTGATACAGCTCGCGGGTGGGATCGTAAGAGACGTTCAGCAGCGTGGTTTCCGCCAGCGCGGGCGAACCCGCTCCGACCGCGAGGATAATGCCAAGCACGGCCAGAGAAAGAGAAATGTTTTTCATTGCGATCAACTCCAGGATTTAATGGCCTGAAGTAATATAAAACGATTATTTTGATAGAAATAAAGAATATAAATGGAAATGCTTAGCAATATTTCGCATAAGGAGCATCCGGGCTGGACTTTGCGGCTCCATAACGCCGAATGTTGCAGTTTCCTCAAAGGAGAAGACTGATGAGCCGATCTCAGCGTGATGTTGCCCTCCTCTTTAGGCAAGGCCCTGGATGAGGAAGGGATCGCGGTTCGCGCCGGCCATCACTGCGCCTAGCCCATCCTGCGCCGCTTCGGTCTGGAGAGCACCGTCCGCCCCTCGCTGGCGGTGTACAACCTGCGCGAAGACCTCGATGCCCTGGTCGCCGCGCTACTGCGCATCCAGGCCGGGCGCGGCCACCGTGGGTTGTGATCCTCCATCTCCCAAAAAACACCTTCCTCCTTTGCGGCTCCAGTAGGGTACGCATTGCGTACCGCCGGCTACATTGACGGTGGTCGGGCAGCGTCAGGGGTTAAGTTGATCCAGCATCAACCCGATGA
>JAVMKJ010000095.1:0-4382 GCA_031732855.1 Candidatus Competibacter sp. | reverse complement strand
GCAACACTCCGGCAGCTTCCCCTCGGAAAAAAGAGATGGCGAAGCCGAAGAGATTTCGCTAGGCGGCATCCCAGATCAGCATCCGCACCGGGGTCGGGTTGTAAGCGTTGCAGGGGTTGTTGAGCTGCGGGCAGTTGGAAACCAGCACGATCAAATCCATCGCGGCGGTCAGTTCGACGTATTTGCCCGGTTCGGAAATGCCATCCTCGAAGGTCAGGCGGCCCTCCGGGGTCACCGGCACGTTCATGAAGAAATTGATGTTGCTGGGAAGGTCGCGCTTGCTGAAGCCCTGGCCCCAGTTCGCCAGCGCCAGCAGGAAACTGTCCCGGCAGTTGTGCATGTAGCGCTTTTCCAGCGCGTAGCGGACCATGTTGCTTTCCGCCGCGCAGGCCCCGCCCAGCGTGTCGTGCCGGCCGCAGGTATCGGCGGTGATGGTCGCCATCTCCCGCCCCTCGCCGGACAACAGCCGGGTTCCGGTCGTGAGATAGAGATTGCCTTGGGCGCGGATGGTATCCACCGCGCTGTAGCGTTCGCTGGGGTCGCGGGCGTTGTAGAACAGAGTGTCCACCGCCTGGTTGCCTTCCAGGTCGACGATGCGCAGCGTCTGCCCGGCGGCGAGCGGGTGCATCCACGGTTCCCCGGACGGCACCACCTGATCGTAAACGGCCAGGGCGGGATCGAGCGGACTGATGGCGAGCATGGCGGCCTCCCTCAATAACGGTGCGGCTGGCAGAAATGGCGAGCGGTGTGGATGAAGCCGCGCTCGTTTTCCGGGCGCGACAGCCGGCAGGGATCGTCGGGACCGCCGCCCACCCCGGATTCCCAGATCGCCAGCGAGACCGGTTTCGGCGCGTAGCGGGGATTCGGATCGAGGGGATGCGGGCAGGTGTGCAGCACCGCCAGCACGTTAATTTCCGCCCGCAGGTCCACGTAGGCGCCGGGCTGCGAAAAGCCGGGGTGGAAATGCAGCTTCCCTTCCGGATCGGCGGTGACCTTGCTGAAGAAGTTGACGTTGGCCACCAGATCGCGCTTGCCCAGCCCCCACTTGCCCAGTTCCACCAGAAAGCGGTCGCGGCCGTTGCGGTAAAAATCGTTGCGCAATTCCTGATAGCGCCCTTCGCCATAACGCTGCCGGACCAGCTCGGCGTTGCTCACTCCGCACACCGTGTCGTGCCAGCCGCAGGTATCGGCGGTCAGCGAGACCAGAATCCGCCCCATGTCGGAGTAGCAGACGTAACCCTGGGTGAGATAAAAGATGTGTTGGGCCTTCAGGGTGTCGGCCATGTTGTAGCGTTCGAGCTTTTCCTCGGCGTTATAGAACAGGGCGGCGACGTTGGCCCCGCCCTCGATGTCGGTCAGGCGCAGGGTGTAGCCGCGCCGGATCACGAAGGACCCACTCTCCCCGCCGCGCAGGGCGTCGCGCAGGACGATGTGGTCGGTGGAAAATTCGCTCATGGGATCGATTCCTCGCGAGTCGGTTCGCTGGCCGCGATGCGGGCAGCCAGATCCGGCGGCAGGTCGCCGGGGCGGCGGTTGCGCAGCGGAATGTCGTAGGTGATGGTGGCGCCGAAGGCTTGCGGCGCCTGGGGATCGTGCCGCGGTTTGTCGAACACCAGCAGACGGGTGCCCAGTTTGAAGCCTTCGGACAAATCGTGGGTGATCATGAAGACGGTGACCCCGGTTTCCCGCCAGATTCGGTGGATCAGGACGTGCATGTCGGCGCGAATGCCGGGGTCCAGCGCCCCGAACGGCTCGTCCAGCAGCAGCACCTTGGGGGCGCGAACCAGGGATTGGGCGATGGCCAGCCGCTGTTGCATGCCGCCGGACAGTTCCGCCGGATAGCGATCCAGGCAGTCGCTCAGGCCGACTTCGTCCAGCATCGCCGCCGCCTGCTCCCGGGCCCGGCGGCGGGCGACGCCGAACAGCCGTCCCAGCCAGCGCGACCGGTACAGTTCCAGCGCCAGCAGCACGTTGTCCAGCGCCGTCAGGTGGGGATAGACCGAGTAGCGCTGGAACACGATGCCGCGTTCCGGTCCCGGCTCCGCCGGCAGCGGCTGGCCGTCGAGCAGCAGTTGGCCCCGGCTGGGCGCTTCCTGGCCGAGCAGCATTTTCAGGAACGTGGTCTTGCCGCAGCCGGAAGCGCCGACGATGGTGCAGAATTCCCCGGATTTCAGCTCCAGGTTCAACCGCTCCAGCACCACCTGCTCGCCGTAGCGTTTCCACAGATTGCGGATGCTGACCTCGCTCATGCCGCCCCCCGGGCGCTGCCGGCGCCGAACCAGGGAAAGGCGCGGCGGCTCAGGGCGCGCAAGCTCCAGTCCATGCCGAACGCCAGCACGGTGATCCAGGCCACGTAGGGCAGAATGATGTCCATCGCCAGATAACGCCGCACCAGAAAGATGCGGTAGCCCAGCCCCTCGGTGGCGGCGATGGCCTCGGCGGCGATCAGGAACAGCCAGGCCGCGCCCAGCGACAGCCGCACCGCGTCCACCAGCCGGGGCAGGACTTGCGGCAGCACCACTCGCAGCACCAGCGAGGGCGTGGACGCGCCCAGCGTCTGCGCCCGGATGATTTGTTCGGTCGGCAGTTCCTCCACCCGCTGCTGGATGTCGCGGATGATGACCGGGGCGATGCCGAACACGATCAGCACGACTTTGGAGACCTCGCCCAGCCCGAACACGATAAACAGAATCGGCAGGATCGCCATCGGCGGAATCATCGACAAGCCGGCGACGAACGGCGCCAACCCCGCCCGCAACAGCGGCGTGATGCCCACCCCGATGCCGACGCTCAGGCCCAGGGCGGCGCTGATCCCCAGCCCCCAGCCCAGCCGGGCCAGGCTGGCGGCGGTGTCCGCCCACAGCAGCAAGCCGCCACTGCGGACGTCGGGCACGACGGCCATCTGGTGGATCGCCGTTCCCATCGCCGCCAGGCTGGGCAGCAGCTTGTCGCCGGGATTCTCCGCCAGCCGGGCCGCCGAGGCGATCAGGTAGGCCAGCAACGCCAGGGCGAAGGGCAGCAGGCCCAGCAACAGGCGGCCGCCGCGCTCCGGTTGCAGGTTGATCAGGCGTTTCATCGCCGCCGCTTACAGTTTGCCGGTCGCGGCCAGGTTCATGTAATCGGCGTCGAAGCGGAGTTTGACGTTCTTGGCGTCGCCGAAAGTCTGCCCGCCGGGAAAGGCGATGCCGACCACCTCGGCGCTCTTGGCGTTTTGCCCCAGCAGGCCGTGGGCGAAGGAGAATTGCGCGACCTTGCGCATGGTGCCCACCAGTGCCGGACTGCGCGCGAATTCCACGGCGTCCCTGGCCTGATAGAACATCTGGGTGGTTTTGAGCTGCCGGTCGAAACCGGCCAGATCGGTGCCGGACGCCTTGCCCATCGCGGCGCGGGCTTTTTTCCCGGCCTCGTCGTCCTTGGCCATGATGCCCATGATCTCGTACCAGGCGCCGACCAGCGCCTTGCCCAGCGCCGGGTTTTTCTTCAGGGTCTCGGTGTTGACGACCATCAGGTCGATGATTTCGCCGGGAATTTGGCTGGAATCGAACACCTCGACGGTATCGGGCACGGCCTTGAGTTCGCTGAGCAGCGGATTCCAGGTCACCGCGGCGGTGACGTCGGCGCTGGCGAACACCGCCACCATGTCGGCGTCGGAGGTGTTGACCGTGGTGATGTCCTTCTCGCTCAGGCCGACGCTTTCCAGCCCCCGCGCCAGCAGGTAGTGGGAAACCGACAGTTCGACCAGATTGACCTTCTGGCCCTTGATGTCCTTCAGGGCCTTGTCCTTGCCCTTGAGCACGATGCCGTCGTTGCCGTTGGAAAAGTCGCCGACGATCAGGGCGGTGGAGTCGACGCCGCCGACCGCCGGGATGGTGAGCGCGTCCATGTTGGTCATCACGCAGCCGTCGAAGGCGCCGGCGGTGTACTGGTTGATGGACTCGACGTAGTCGTTGATCTGTACCACGTCGATGTCGATGCCGTACTTCTTGCCCCACTTCTTGACGATTCCAGCTTGATCGCCGTAATCCCAGGGCATCCAGCCGGCGTAAATGGTCCAGGCGACGCGGAACTTGGTTTTGTCGGCGGCGTGGGCGGGAGCGAGCAGGAGCAGGGCGGCGCAGGCCGCGACCAGGGTTGAAGCAAACCGCCGAAACAGGCGGGATTCGGCAAGCAGACGTTGCAGCGGCATCGGGCGATCTCCCGGAGGGTTGGGTTACACAGGGCGCAGGAGACCTCGGACGATCTCCCGGGCTTTTATCCCGCCGTGTAACCTTCCCGTGGGAAGGCCGACCGCTCTCGGACCAGACATCCGTGGTGGACGGATCGGAACCCTAGCTGTCTTATCAAGTCACCTCGGCCGCGTCGCCATGGATGCGCCGGCGAGG
>JAVMKJ010000094.1:0-4387 GCA_031732855.1 Candidatus Competibacter sp. | reverse complement strand
GGGTGATGGCCGCCGGGCAATATCTTTACAGTCAAACCCGCGATGCGAGCGTAGCGGTCCTGCATGTAGGTCCGCTTGATCAGATAGCCGTTGTCGCCGCAGATCAGCAGGGCGGGGGCCTGAATCCGCCCCATGTAAGCCAGGATTTGCGGTTCGCTCAGATAGAGCGGCGACACGAAGCGCAGGCGGGGGTCGGTGCGCCAGCCGAAACCGTCGCCGAGCGGCTGAAGGCCACGCCCGACCAGGGTTGCCGCCGCCGCCCACGACAGGTCGCTGGCCTCGCAGCGGGCCCGAATGGCGGCCTCCACGCTGGAATAAGCCGGCGGGCGCCTGTGGGGGAGGGCGCTCATTTGCTCGATGGCCTTGCGCAGGTTGACCGGACCATCGGCCGGATTGCTGGTCGGAGGCCCCAAACCCTCGATCATCGCCAGCCGGGTCACCCGCTCCGGCAGAATCGCCGCGACGAAGCTGGCGATGCCGCCGCCCAGGGAATGACCGAGCAGGGCGAAACGCTCCCAGCCCAGCGCGTCGGCGGCGGCCACCACGTCGGGAATGAAGTCCACGAAATGGTAATGTACCCCCGACGGCCGGTGTTCGGAACCGCCGTGCCCCGGCAAATCGAGTGCCACCAACCGCGTTTCGGACAGCAACGGCGCCAGGGCATCGTAACTGGCGGCGCTGTCGAGCCAGCCGTGCAGGGCGAGCACCGGAATGCCGTCCGGCGGTCCCCAGACTCGCGCGGCGAGCCGAAGGTGGGGGGTGCGCAGTTCCAGTTCTTCGGCCATCGGCCGGGCGCCTGTCGCCAATCGCTAACAAGCGCCCGGCGGATAGTTCCAGCCCGCATCGGCCGGGAACAGATTGGCGTATTTCGTGCTGGATCGTGGCTCGGCCATCATGTCGGCCACGGTATCCCGCCATCGGGCGTAATGAGCGGTTTCCTTGTGCTGGGCGGTGGCCTCGGCCGTGCGGTAGACCTCCACCAGCACGAAGCGGGTCGGGTCATCGACCTGCTGAATCACGTCGAAGCGGGCGATGCCCGGCTCCCGAATGCTGTCGCGGGCGTTTTCCAGAGAAGCGGCCTCGAACGCCTCGATGCATTCCGGCTTGACGTGGATGAAGACGTGAACGACGAGCATCGGATTTCCTCCCTTGACGGTGGTTTTGTGGGATCGGGCGCGGCTTTCAGGTGAAGCCGGCCGGCAGGAAATCCAGCAGCAGCCCGCAGAAGATCACCAGCCCGAACCCGTTGTTGTTGAGAAACGCCTTGAAGCATTCGGCCGGTTGGCGGTCGCGGATCAGGAACTGCTGGTACAGTCCGAGCCAGGCCGCCACGAACAGGCCGACATAATAGATCCAGCCGCGGCCGGACAGCAGGCCAACCGCGACCAGCAGGACCAGCAGCGCCGCCTGCAGATAGCCGATGACGCGCCGGTCCCGCTCGCCGAACAGGATGGCGGTGGATTTTACCCCGATCTTGAGATCGTCTTCCCGGTCCACCATCGCGTACTGAGTATCGTAGATCGCCGACCAGAGCACGTTGCCGAGAAACAGCAGCCAGGCCACCGGAGGCAAGGCATCGGTCACCGCCGCGTAGGCCATCGGGATGCCCCAGCCGAACGCGGCGCCGAGATGGAACTGGGGAAAGTGGTGGAACCGTTTCATGAACGGATAGCTGATGGCCAGCGCCACGCCGACGAAGGACAGCTTGACGGTCAGGGCGTTCTGAGTCAGCACCAGGGCGAAAGCCAGCAGGCACAGGGCGATTCCGAGTCCCGCCGCCTCGCCCAGGCGGACCCGGCCCGCCGCCAGCGGCCGGTCGCGGGTGCGGGCGACGTGCGGGTCGAACTTGCGGTCGGCGATGTCGTTCATGACGCAACCGGCCGAGCGCATCAGGATCACGCCCAGCACGAAAACGAGCACGACGCCGCGCGGTGGTTGCCCGTTCCCCGCCAGCCACAGCGCCCACAGCGTCGGCCACAGCAACAGGTAGATGCCGATGGGACGGTGCAGGCGCATCAGCAGGGCGTATTCGCGCAGGCGGTCTTCAAAGCGTTCGATGTTCATGGCGAGAGCAGGTCAGGTCGGCAACGGGCCGGAGATACCGGCAAATCGGGTAGGAAAATCTCGCAGACCAGCAGGGGGCGACCGTCGATCCAGAATACCGAACGGCGACCCCAGATCGCGTCCGGCGGTTCGGTGAAACCGGCGAACGCTCGCTGGTGCAGGCGCTGGCCGGCAACGATGCGGGCGATTTCGACCGGGCCACGCCGGACTTCGGGATCGGCGAACAGCACTTGTCCCAAGGGCTTCGTACCCAGTTGGGTGAGACGACGACCCCGGCCGCTCAGGGTTCGCGCTGGAATCAGGGTCCGCGCGAAGACCCAGGGCTGGTCGTCGCACAATAACTGAACCTCCCGGGTCCACGCCCAGTCCGCCAGTCGCAGCTTCAGGGCGCGCGCCTCGTCGCGGCTGGGACGAGCCCGGCCCTGGCGTAGCACGCGCACGCGGAACCGGCCCGCGCAGGCATGGCGCAGGCGCTGGGTCAACGATCCGGCGTCCAGCAGCCAGGCGGACAGTCCGACGGGCACGTCGCGCAAGAGCGGTCGCGAACGAGAATACCAGCGCGGCGAGGTATTGAAGGGGATAAAATGATGGGCGTGCAAGTTGGTTATTCGTAGGGTCGTTAGGTTTGACGCGGCGAGCAATTATGGCATGGTTGCCGGCCATCGGGGGAATGGCGCTGGACGGTGGCTCCTGCCTCCCAGCGGTTGATGGCCGCATCCTGGATCGAGCGGAGGGCCGTTGATCGCACGCAAGTCCCCCGTGCCGGCGTGGGGGGATGACAAATTCGTCCGCGGCGAAAAATTTTCTCGCTCGTTCATTCTGGATTCAGTCCTTGTTTGCTTCAATCCATGCGAGCGAGCGAGCGAGCGGGCGATGGGGTTCTTGAGGGTGGCGATTCAGAACCTGTACAAAAACTCCCCTCTCCCTCCGGGAGAGGGGTTGGGGGTGAGGGCGTTTTTTCAACGACTTAGCTCACCAGAGGCTGTACAAGAACGCCTCTCAAGCCCTTGCGGCAATTTTGAGGTAGGCGTCAGGCCCGGTAGTGGCTCCAGGTCGATGGGCGGCATGGCGAACGGTTGGATACAAGGTGTCTCATGAAAGCGAGAATAGGGTTAACGTTAGTTGCTGGCGCGTTGCTGATGAACGTCGCATGGACCCCGATCGAGTCCCCTCGCCCGACCTTTCTGGGCGGGGTGACGGCCCATGCCGGCGTTCGCATCGATTTCGGCTTTTTCTACGACGAACTGGCGCCTTTCGGCGACTGGCGCTGGTTCGAACCCTATGGCTGGGTGTGGTACCCCAATGTGGCGGACGATTGGCGGCCCTATACCTTCGGTTACTGGGTGTTCACCGACGATTATGGCTGGACCTGGATTTCGACGGATCCCTGGGGTTCGGTTCCCTTCCACTACGGCCGCTGGTTTTTCGATGAAGACTACGGCGGTTGGGCTTGGGTGCCCGGCACGGAATGGGGGCCGGCCTGGGTCGGTTGGCGCAGCGGAGGCGGTTACATCGGTTGGGCGCCGCTGCCGCCGGACGTGGAGTTTGAGCCTGGCGTAGGCTTTTCGTCGGGTCAGGATTTCAGCATCGGCTGGAATTCCTGGTGTTTTGTCCCGACGCCTCAGTTTCTCAGTCCCCGTATAGAGCGGTTTATCGTGCCGCGCCCCCGCAACGTCACCCTGATGAGCAATACCGTGAACGTCACCCGTTACACCGTGATCGACCGGCGGGTGGTCAATCGCAGTATCGACCTCGGTCGCTTCGAAGGAGAAACCCGAACCCGGGTAGTGCGTTACCGGGTTGCCGATGCCGACCGACCGGTGGTGAGAGAGACCCCGGTGCGAGATGGGCAGGTCATGCTGTTTCGACCCCAGGTTGTCAGGACAAAGGTGGCCCCGCCGACGGCGGTAGTCCGCCCTAGTCCAGGCGCCCAACCCGACTATCACCCCGAGCGTCGGGCTCCGGGTATGGTGCCGGGGGAGCCCCGGATGGGTGATTGGGATCAGGATCGATCCAGCCGCCCGGGGTCGTCGGGAGCGGATCGATATTTTCCGAATGGCCCTCGTCGCCCGATTGAATTCGAGGAGCGCGACGGACAGCGCCCCCATGCGGAACAGGAGCGCCCGAGGCAGCGGCAGGCAGGGGATCAAGGGGCTGTGGAAGAGCAGCGCCGACAAGCCGAGCAGGAACGAGCCAAGCAATGGATCGAACGGGGGCAGATCCAGCAGCAGACTATCATCCAGCGCCAGCAGACGGAGCGGGAACAGGCCCGGCAACAGGCCATCCTCCAGCGCCAACAGGCGGAGCAGGAACAGGCCCGACA
>JAVMKJ010000093.1:0-23546 GCA_031732855.1 Candidatus Competibacter sp. | reverse complement strand
AGGCCACCGCCAGGCCCCTATCCCCCTCCTCCCCACTAAAGACGGGGAGGTTTTCGTGGGCGAAAGCGTCGATCAACGCGAGACGACCGATGTCTTTTGGTCTGAAATAAATTAAACAGCTTGTGATAGGCCCGCGGATTTCGCGGCTCCGGTTATGCCGGTTGGAGACAAGTCCGATGTCCAGAGTCTGCCAGGTGACGGGTAAGGGTCCCGCCACCGGAAACAATGTATCCCACGCCAATAACAAGACCCGCCGTCGGTTCTTGCCCAACCTTCACGTACACCGGTTCTGGGTCGAAAGCGAGCGGCGTTTCGTAAGCCTGCGGGTATCGGCCCACGGCATGCGCATCATCGATAAAAAGGGTATTGATGCCATCCTCGCCGAACTGCGCGCCCGCGGTGAAAAGTTTTAGAGGAGCACTGCCATGCGCGACAAGATCAAGCTGGTTTCCACCGCCGGTACGGGACATTTCTATACGACGACCAAAAACAAGCGCACGACGCCGGAAAAGCTGGAAATGAAGAAGTTCGATCCGGTCGTCCGCAAGCATGTTCTGTACAAGGAAGCCAAGATCAAGTGAACTCTCCCTCAGCTTGAGTGCCAAAACAAAACCCGCCGGTCAGGCGGGTTTATTTTTTAATCTACTGGGTTTTCCTCGCCACCAGCCAGTATCCGATACTTAGCGCGAAGACGACCGCCGCCGTCGCCCAGATGTACTCCGGCTCCAATGTCTTATAATCCAGTACGATCACTTTCCGGGCAATAGCCATCAATGCGGTGGCCAGCACTAATTTGACATGTAACACGTCTTCGCGCAGATACAAGACAATATTCAGAAAAATTTCGATGGCGATCAAAGTCGCCATGAAGGCGCCGAACGAAGCCAGAATATCATTGACATTGAGCAACCCAACGGGCGATGTCACGGCGCGTTGGTAAAGCACCCAAGCCACATCGGCGACGCTCCACATGATCACCAGCGTCATCAGCACCGCCAGCACCCGCACGCAGAAACGAATGATGGCGTGCAGCCAGTGGATCAGGGGTTCCTCGCTTTCGTCGATATGCAGCCCCTCAGCAGGGTCGTGATCGGGGGGTGAGGAAGGTTCGGGGTGTTTTTCCATGAGGCTTCTGGTAGCGGGCAAGACTGGCTGTTGGTTCGATAGGAACCATGATACCGCCCCCCGTAGATCGATGCTTGTCGAAAATGCCATGATGGGTGACGTATGGGTGACGTGCTGGCACAGGTGGAGCGGTTAACCCGATATTATGGCGATATCCGGGCCGTCGATGAGATTGACTTCACCCTGTGCCGAAGTCAGGTTGTTGGCTTTCTCGGCCTTAACGGCGCCGGTAAATCTACCACCATGCGTATGCTGGCGGGCGTCCTGGCGCCCGATGCCGGGCGGATCGTCATCAACGGAGTCGACTTGCTGGATCAACCGCGCCAAGCGAAGCAGGCGATCGGCTATCTACCCGAACAACCGCCGCTCTATCGCGAACTGACCGTGGACGAACAATTGCGCTACAGCGCCCGCCTGCACGGACTCGGTCGCGCGGCGAGCCGCAAGGCCACGGCATCGGCCAAGGAACGCTGCGGACTGACGGATGTGGGCCGGCGTCTGATCGGCAATCTGTCCAAGGGATACCGGCAACGAGTCGGCATCGCTCAAGCCATCCTGCACGAACCCCCGGTTATCATTCTGGACGAACCGACCATCGGTCTCGATCCCGTCCAGCTCCGAGAAATCCGCGGTTTGATCCGCGAGCTGGGACGAGATCGCGGCGTGATTCTGTCCACCCACCTGCTGCCGGAAGTGCAGGCGACCTGCACTCACGTTCAGATCATGCGGGCTGGACGACTGGTCCATGCCAGCGCGCTGGCCGAACTGGAGCAGCGGCGGCAATCCGCCTGCCTGCGGATCGGATTGAACGCGCCGCCGCCGGTCGGGAATCTGGAGCGCTTGCCGGGAGTGACCGGGATCGAGGAACTCGGCAAGGGTCGATTCCGGCTCCACCATGCCCTTGGCGCCACGCCACACCAGGCTTTGGTCGAACAAGCGTGCGCCGGGGGCTGGGGGTTGTGGGAACTGACACCCGAACAGGCCGGCCTCGAGCAGATCTTCGTCGAATTGACGTTGGGACGGGAAAGAACTGAATGATCCTTACGATCGCCGCCCGTGAATTGCGCGGACTGTTTCTATCGCCCCTGGCCTGGACGTTATTGGCGGCGACGCAAGGGCTGTTGGCGTGGATCTTCGTGCTGTTGGTTCAGGATTTTCAGGAATTGCAGGGGCGATTGACCGGACTGGAAAACGCGCCGGGCGCGACCGATCTGATCGCGGCGCCGCTGTTTCGGGTCGCGGCCTGGGGACTGCTGCTGCTGACCCCATTGCTGACCATGCGCCTGTTCAGCGAAGAACGCCGCGCTCGTACCCTCGATCTGTTGCTTTCCGCGCCGGTGGGGACGGCGACCATCGTATTCGGCAAGTATTTGGGTGTGGTGCTGTTTCTCTGGATCGTGGTCGGGCTGACCGCACTGATGCCCCTGGCGCTGGCGGCGGGCGCGACCCTCGATTTTGGCAAGCTGATCGCCGGGATACTGGGCCTGGGACTGCTGGCCGCCGGTTTCGCCGCCGCCGGTCTCTATCTGTCCACCCTGACCGTGCAACCGGCCGCGGCCGCGGCCGCCACGTTCGGTTTGCTGTTGGGGCTATGGATCGCGGATGCGCAGGAAACGCCCGGCAAGTTGTTGGGCTATCTGTCGCCGTTGCGCCACTACAATGCCTTGCTGCTGGGGTTATTCGACAGCGCCGATGTCGCCTATTATTTCTTGTTCGGCGCGGTGTTCCTGGGCTTGGCGATCCGCCGCCTGGACGATTTGCGCCTGCGGGGCTGATGCGCGATGCGGCTTGATTCCTCCGTCCGCCGGCGGCTGTGGCTGCACAATCTGTATTTCCTGGCGTTGTTCGGTTTGGTGATCGGCCTGCTGGCCTGGCTGAGCGCCCGGTATGCGATTCAGGCCGACTGGACTGCCGGCAATCGCAATACCCTGTCCGAGGCGAGCCAAGCGCTGCTGGCCCGCATGGACGGGCCGATTCGCGTGACCGCCTACGCCCGCGACAATCCGGCTCTGCGCGATGGCATCAGCCGGCTGATCGGTCGTTATCAGCATTATAAACCTGATTTAACGCTGGTTTTCGTCAATCCCGATTTGCTGCCGGACCAGGTACGCGAACTCGGCATCACCCTGGACGGCGAGTTGCATGTTGAATACCGCAACCGTGGCGAGAAGATCCAGCAACTCGGCGAACGGGCCATGACTCAGGCGTTGCAACGCCTGAGCCGTCCGCAGGACCGGGTCGTGTTGTTTCTCGACGGCCACGGCGAGCGCAAGCCGCTCGGGATCGCCAATCACGATCTGGGCGCTTTCGGCCGGGAGTTGGAAAAGATCGGGATTCGGGTCCGCCCGTTCGATTGGGCAAAGGAATCGCGCATTCCCGCCGCAACCGCCGCGCTGGTAATCGCCGGGCCGCAAACACCATTACCTCCGGGCGAGATTCAGGCGGTTCTGGACTATGTGGAACAGGGCGGCAATCTGCTGTGGCTGCTGGAGCCGGACGACCCTTCCGGCCTGCGACCGCTGGCGGCGATGCTCGGCATCACTGTACTTCCCGGCGTGGCAGTCGATGCCGACGCCCCCCGACTGGGCATCGGCAATCCGGCTTTCATTCCCATCGCCGATTACGGCCCGCATCCCATCACCGAAGCCTTGCGTACCCTCACGCTGCTGCCGCGAGCGGTCGCTCTGGACCTTAACCCGCCGCCCGGCTGGAATGCCGTGGTACTGCTCCAAAGCCAGTCGCGGACCTGGACCGAAACCGGCCCGCTGGACGGATCGATCCGGTTCGATCCCGACACCGCCGAACGGTCTGGGCCACTGACCGTTGGAGCGGCGCTGTCCCGGCCACGTCCGGCCTCCACCGGGGCCGGTCAGCCGGAAGCTGTCCCACAACGGGTAGTGATCATCGGCGATGGCGACTTCCTGTCCAACACCTATCTGGGCAATGGCGCCAATTTGGAACTGGGACTGAATAGCCTGAACTGGCTGATACTGGATGACGCGCTGATCGTCATCCAGCCGAGGGCCGCTCCGGACCCGAACCTGAATCTGTCGGAGGGCGCGCTGGCGCTGATCGCGGCGGTGTTCCTGATCGTGGTACCTGGAGTACTGTTGGCCAGTGGTTGGCTGATCTGGTTCCGCCGGCGGCGGCGTTGACCATGAATACGATTTCAAGACGGCGCTTGCTCAATCTGGGATTGCTGGGACTGGCCGGTGGGCTGGTGGGGCTGGCGCTGTTCGAACCCGGCCGGGAGCGGCCGGCCGAGGTTCCACCCTTGCTGGAGCTGGCCCCGGCGCGGGTCGAGCGGATCGTGGTCGAACGCCTGGGTCAGGAGACGCTGGCCTTCGAACGGCGCCAAGGTGGTTGGTGGATGACCGCGCCGACTGACGGGTCAGCCAATCCGGTCTTGCTCAACCCAATCCTGAATCTCGCGGAGGTGCGCTGCCCACTGCGATACGCCGCCGCCCGACTGGAACCGAAGCAACTGCATCTCGAACCACCCCAGCTGCGGCTGTGGCTGAACGACCTGGAAATCCGCTTCGGCGCCACCACCGCGACCGACGGCCAGCGCTATCTGCAAATTGGCGCCACCGTCCATGTCTGCCCCGACAGCTTGTATCCACTGCTGACCAGCGGCGCGGGGAGTTTTCTGGCGCCATCCATCGAATCCTTGATGCCGAAAGCAAAAAGTGGCGAATAATGCCCGAACTGCCCGAAGTCGAAACCGTCCGCAGGGGTATCGCGCCGCACCTGACCGGCCAGATCGTGACCGGCGTAGTGGTGCGGCAACCTCGGTTGCGTTGGCCAGTGCCGGACGATCTGGCGGCGCAACTGCCGGGACAAACCATCCGGCGAGTCGAACGACGCGCCAAATACCTGCTGTTGCGCGCCGATACCGGCACCGCGATCCTCCATCTTGGCATGACGGGCCGGCTGCGCATCCTCCCTGCCGGCGCCCCATTGCAAAAGCACGATCACGTGGATCTGATGCTGGCCAGCGGTCGGTGCCTGCGCTTTAACGACAGCCGCCGGTTCGGCGCCCTGCTGTGGACCCTGGAACCGCCGGAGCGGCACCCGCTACTCGAGCCACTCGGACCGGAACCGCTCGGCGACGCGTTCTCCGGCGCCTATCTTCATCAACGGGCGCAAGGTCGCATTCCGGCTATCAAGACTTTCGTCATGGATAACCGCGTGGTGGTGGGAGTCGGCAACATTTACGCCAACGAAGCGCTGTTCGCCGCCCGGATCGGCCCGTTGCGGCCGGCCGGCCAGATCACGTTGGCCGAATACGAGCGGTTGGCGGAAGCGATCCAGGACATTCTGGACGAGGCAATTCGCCAAGGCGGCACCACGTTGCGCGACTTCGTCGGCGGTGAGGGCGAACCGGGCTACTTTCAGCAATGCCTGCGGGTCTACGACCGTTACGCCCTACCCTGCACCGCCTGTGGCGAACCGATCCAGCGCTGCCGGATCGGCCAGCGGGCAACCTACTACTGCCCGCGTTGCCAGCGCTAGCGCGATTCGGGCGGCGCGGACGCGCCGCCAGCCGCCCCGTCGGTTGTTGGAGCCGCGGGCCCGACGGGTGGAGCGACTGGGGTGGTAGCCGGCGGGGTTGGCGGAGAAACCGGTCGAGCTTCAACGGATGGCGCGGTCGCGGCCGGGAGCGATGCCGACCTGGTTTCGCGCTTCTTGATGATCGGGGTGTAAATCACCGCGACGGAAACGGCATTCTCTCCGCTGAAGCGCTTGATCGTTGCCGCCGACGGCAAGCGGCCCTCGCGCAGCGCCTGGAGTCCCGCATCGTCCTTGACCGTGGTCGCGATCAAATCGTGGATCTGCCCGAAACGGCGCGCGCTCGGCTCGTTGCCGTCGTATCCACTGGCAGTGACCTGGATTTCGCCTTGGCTGGTTTCGTCCAGTCCGCCCTTCCACGCGGCATCGTCACCGGTCGCCAGCCCCACGAGCGCCTCGGTCGCCCGGGTCGTGGCGATCTTTTCGGCATCGGCGCGCAGTTTGTCCTGCGCCGCCGGGTCCGGATGCGCGCCGATCAGGTTGGTGGCATAGCCCGCAAGCGCCAGCTCGCCCGTGGCATTGACCACGATCAGCCGGTGACCGACCGAGGGAATCAGCCCGGCCCCGATCTCGGCTTGCATTTGCCGCAGCCCTTCCTGCAGCGAAGCCGCCTCGATGGCGCTGGCGGTGGGGCGGGTCAGCCGGGTGGTGGTACCAGGGGTGGTGACCAGGTTCACGTAGACCGCGTGCTGGGCCGGATCGTCCTCGGCCGAGTACGCCACGAAACCGCGTGCCAGAATCCTGAGCGCCTGTTCCCGTTTTTCCTCGTCGTTGGCCGCGAGGTTGATCAACGCCAACCGGATCGCGTCGTCCTGTTCGAGATGTTCGGTCACCCGCCGCCGGGCTTCGGGGGACAGGGCCGACAGACAACCGGCAAGCCGGATCCGGGCATCCTGAAAGGCCTTGAAGCGCGCTTCCCGCGCGGAGCGCCGAGCGGAGACCGGATTCTCGGAAGTCGGATAGCGGACCATGCCCGTCGCCACCCAACCGAAGCCGGTTCCAAAGCGGATCATTCGACAGCCTGGAGCGCGCTGGTTGACCGCGGCGGCGATGGCGTCCCGGGCGGTCCCGGCCTGAAGCGCCGGTTCTCCGGTCAAGTCGTCTTTGACCGTGCGGATCCGAACGGGACCACGCGGCACGGATCTTGGCGCGGGGGCGGTCGCCTGCAACGGCACGGCGAACTCATCGGCGGATGGTTTGGCCGCCAGCGCCAGGGGCACCCATGATAAAACACCCAGCAGGATCCACAAGCAAGACAAATGGCGCATGATATCGCTCCCCAAGGTGAATCCCGTGGTGCGTCAGGCCGACGCCGGCTCCTCGGCCGAGCGCCCCAGTTGCGACAGCTTTTCCTTGGCGCGCCGCAGTTGCTCGATCGCCAGCCCCAGTTCGTCATCCAGAGCGCCCTGCCCGGGATTTTGGCGCAGTTGGGCCAGCTTGCGGCGGGTGACCTCCAGTTCCCTGGCCACCAGCGCCAGTTCGTCGGTGGTCTTTTTCAACCTGTCGGCGACGATCCGGGCGACGAATCGGTACAGTATCGCATAGCAGGCATCCCGGTCGCCCGCCGGCAGCTTTTGCAGAACACTCAGATTGAGTTCCAGACACCAGCTTGTCTCCACGGCGAAAATGGAGGCGGTGCGGGTCTCGTTACCCAGCGCGGCGAGTTCGCCAAAAATCTCTCCCACCTGATCCAGCACGGCGATCGAACTTTTGTTCTTGACCACGCGCACCTTCCCCCGGAGCAACACGTACAGATGATCCCCGAACGCCCCCTCCGGAAGAATCAGATCATCCGGTCCGTAGACGATCATGCGGCTGGCGGTCAGGATCTGCTTGAGAAGATCGCCCTCGAACGACTGCAGGAACGGGATCTGTTTGAACTGCTCGGCCAGTTTGCTCAGCGCGGGGCCATCTTTGTAGATTTGCATCTCGGGTATCCTGGAGAGGCGTCGGGATCGGGTCCGATCACCGGGAACGATCAGGGGATATAGCCGGGAATCCGGGCGAGGTCCACCGGATCGATCTGTTCCGGGCGTACGTACTGCCGGGCATAATCCAGCCAGACGCCCTCGCGGATGAAGACATCGAACAGATCGGCGTCGATCTGGCGGTCCTGCACCATCCGACCGAGTATGTTCAGCACTTCGCTAAGCGGTTTGCCGGGCTTGTAAGGCCGGTCGGGAGCAGTCAGGGCTTCGAAGATGTCGGCCAGGCAAATGATGCGTGCCTGCGTGGGCAATTCCTGGTCGCGCAGGCCGCGATGATAGCCACCGCCATCGAGCTTTTCGTGGTGGCTGCCGGCATATTCGGGCACGTTGCGCAGATTTTTTGGCCAAGGCAAGGTGTTGAGCATTTGCAGCGTCAGCGCCACGTGCCCTTCGATGAGGGTACGATCCTTCGGATTCAGCGTGCCCCTGGAAATGCAAAGATTTTGAACCTCGTCCTCGGACAGGAAATCGCACTCCTGGCCGTCCGGTCCGACCCAGCGATGGGCGGCGATGCGCCGGACCCTGTCCTGCGCGGCGGAATCCATGAATTCGCCACCGACATTGCAAGCACGCAAGTGATTCCGGTCGTCCTCCAGTTCGGCCAGCCGTTCGCGGAACCCTCGTTCCAGCAGTGGAACCGCCGCCGGATCGCCGCGATCCATGGCGGCCAGCTTGGCCTTCAGCAGTTCGATTTCGGCATCGCGCTTGAGCACCTCGAAACGGGTGTCCACCAACTTGATGCGATCGAAGATGGCTTCCAGCTTGGTCGCCTTGTCCACTACGTGCACCGGCGTGGTGATCTTGCCGCAATCGTGCAGCAATCCGGCAATCTTGAGTTCGTATAGTTCCTCGGGCGTCGGGCGAAACTCCTTCAGCCGTCCCCGCTCGGACTTGCGGGCCGCCTCGGCGATCATCATGGTCAAAACGGGCACCCGCTGGCAGTGGGCGCCGGTATACGGAGATTTGTGGTCGATCGCGGTATTGATCAGTTGGATCAGGGATTCGAACAGGTACTGGAGTTGATCGATCAACTGATGGTTGGTCAGGGCGATAGCTGCCTGGGAGGCCAGCGATTCCGCCAGTTGCCGGTCGGCCGACGAGAACGTCCGCACCTGCCCGGTTTCCGGATCGAGAGCGTTGATGAGTTGGAACACACCGATGATCCGTCCTTCATGATTCTTCATCGGCACGGTCAGGAAGGAGCGGGAACGATAGCCGGTCTGCTGGTCGAAACGTCGGGTACCAGAGAAATCGAAGTGCCGGTCCATGTAGGCATCGTCGATCATGACCGTCGTATCGTGCAGCACGGCATAGGTCACGACCATGCCGATCTGAGGTTGGCCGTCCGGCTGGTAGAGCGGGATCGGCGCGAATGGAATGGCCGCGCCCGTGGTGCCGCCCATGTAGAGTTGGAGCGAATCGTTGCGCAACACCTCGAAGCGGAGCTGCCGGCCGTTCTCTTCCAGCCGGTATAACGTGCCGCCATCGGCGTTCAACAGGCGCTTGGCCGCGACGAGAATCGTTTCCAGCAACTTCGGGGTATTCCGTTCTCCGGATAGCGCAATGCCGATCCGGTTGAGCTGTTCCAGACATTGCAACGGATCCCTGGAATGAGATGGATGCATGGGTAAGCCTTTCTTCCCGTGCCGGGGAAGGATGAAACGGAATTTTTTGTATTATAGCCACGCCCGGCGGACGGGATGGAGACTGGAGAGATCATCTTGCGCGTGCCCTTCATCTTTCCGTAACCCAAATTCAATAAATTTCCAATCATGAGCCCATTCGTCATCGAACTGCGGAATGTTTCCAAGGCGTATGGCGCAAACACGGTGTTGTACGATGTCAGCCTGCGGGTGCAAGCAGGGGAATTTCTGACCCTGCTGGGGCCTTCCGGCTGCGGTAAGACCACGATTTTGCGCCTGCTGGCCGGTTTTGAAAAAACGGATGGTGGCGAGATCCGGATCGCCGGCCAGGACATGCGAACGCTGCCGCCCGAGGATCGCCATGTCAACACGGTTTTCCAGAGCTACGCGCTCTTTCCACACATGACGGTGTTCGAAAACGTGGCGTTCGGTCCCCGGCTGAGGAGCATTCGGGGCGACGCGCTGCGGGAGCGGGTCATGGAAGCGCTGCGGATGGTCAAGCTGGAAGAATTCGCCCAGCGCAAACCCGGACAATTGTCCGGCGGACAACAGCAGCGGGTGGCCATCGCCCGGGCGGTGGTCAACCGACCGCAAGTGCTGCTGCTGGACGAGCCTCTGAGCGCGCTGGACTACAAGCTGCGCAAGGCGATGCAGATCGAACTCAAGCAATTGCAACGCCGGTTGGGAATTACGTTCATCTTCGTCACCCACGACCAGGAAGAGGCGCTGTCGATGTCCGACCGGGTGGCGGTGATGAACGCCGGACGCATCGAACAGATCGGCACCCCCCGGCAAATCTACGAAACCCCCGAGAACCTGTTCGTCGCCCGCTTCGTCGGCGAGATCAACAATCTGCCCGGCCTGATCGTGGCCGCCGCGCCACCTCGCTACGACATTAGCCTGCACGACCGGGTGGTCAATCTCAAATCGCAATTCGTCTTCGCGGCCGGCGACCGGGTCAACGTACTGGTCCGGCCCGAGGACCTGCGCATCTGGCGCGAACACGAAGGCAGCGATCAGGAACGCGCGCCACTGCTGCCGGCGGTGGTCGAGGAAGTGGTCTACAAGGGCAGCACGGTCGATTTGATCATCCGTCTGGACGACGGCGCTCTGCTGTCCACCACCCAGTTCTTCAATGAGGATGACCAAGCCATCATGAATCTGGATTTCCGAGTCGGCGAACGGGTATTCGTGGACTGGGTACACGACTGGGAGACGATACTGCCGCATGAGGATGGCGGTTAGTTATCAGTGCCCGCCATCATCCACCATCATCATCCGCCATCACCCACCATCACCCACCACCCCCTACCCATGCGGCCGCGCGAACCCTTCAAACTCGTCGCCATCGGAACTATCTGGTTCTGGCTGATCGCTTTCGCTCTGCTGCCGAATTTGCTGGTGGTGATCGCAAGCTTTCTGGAGCGGGGCACCGATGAATTCGTGGTCTCAATCTTGACTCTGGATAGCTACCGGCGGTTGCTGGATTCCCTTTATCTCAGCGTCTTGCTGGATTCGTTCTACTTGTCCGCGGTCACTACGCTCCTGTGTCTGCTGCTCGGTTTTCCGTTCGCCTATCTGCTGGCCGAGTCGCCGGCCCGCTGGCGGCCAGTCCTGCTGCTGCTGGTCATCATTCCGTTCTGGACCAGTTCGCTGGTGCGCGCCTACGCCATGGTCATCATCCTGCAAACCAACGGCCTGCTGAACCAAATTCTCCTGAAGCTGGGATTGATCGCCGAACCGCTGGAACTGCTCTACACCGAACCGGCGGTGATCGCGGGCATGCTCTATACCTTGCTACCGTTCATGATTCTGCCCTTGTACGGCTCGCTCGAGAAACTGGACCGCCGACTGATCGAAGCCGCCCGCGATCTGGGCGCCGGCCGGGTCACGATCTTCCGACGAATCATCCTGCCGCTGACTCTGCCGGGGATCATCGCCGGTTGCATGCTGACCTTCCTGCCCGGGCTGGGGATGTTCTACGTCGCCGATCTGCTGGGCGGGGCCAAAGCGATGCTGGTCGGCAACCTGATCCGCGACCAGTTCCTGTCCGCTCGAGACTGGCCCTTCGGAGCGGCGGCCAGCGTCGTGCTGACCGTGCTGATGAGCCTGTTGCTGTGGGCCTACTACCTCAGTGCTCGCCGTACCAGCCAGGGCGTGTTGCCGTGAGCCTGAAACGCGCCGGCCAGTCCGCCTATCTGGTGCTGATCTACGGGTTCCTGTACGCCCCGATCCTGGTGCTGATCGTCTATTCCTTCAACGACTCCAAATACTCGCTGGAGTGGCAGGGGTTGACCTGGGAGTGGTACCAGAACCTGTTCCAGGATCCCGACCTGCTTCAGGTCGCACTGAACTCGGCGCTGATCGCCACTCTGTCGGCGACGGTCGCCACGGCCATCGGCACCATGGCGGCGGTGGCGTTGTATCGTTATCGGTTTTTCGGCAAGCAGTTGCTCAATGCCCTGATCTTCGTGCTGATGATGACGCCGGACATCGTCATGGGCATCGCGCTGCTGATTCTGTTCGCCAGCCTGAGTCTGCCGCTGGGATTCTGGACCCTGTTGCTGGCGCACATCACCTTCAACATCCCGTTCGTGGTGATCACGGTGCTGAGCCGGATCAGCGGCTTCGACCGGCATCTGATCGAGGCCGCCAAGGATCTGGGCGCCACCGAGTTCCAGACCTTCCGCCGGATCGTCCTGCCGTTGTTGACGCCGGCGGTCGTGGCCGGCTGGCTGCTGAGCTTCACCCTGTCGATGGACGATGTGATGGTCAGCTTCTTCGTGACCGGGCCGACCTTTGAAATCCTGCCGCTGAAAATCTACTCGATGGTGCGGCTCGGAGTAACCCCGGAAATTAACGCCCTGTGCACGACCATGCTCGGGGTGACGCTGGCCATGATCCTGATCGCTCAACTGTTGTTACGCGAGAAGACATGACGGCGCACCATGCAGGAAGGTTGCGGTTGGAGTAAGATTGCTACAGGCAATTTCGCCTTGGAACCGCCATCTCCGAGATCGCCAATATGTTCCGCCGCTGTTTTCCGACGATGGCCATCGTCGCCCTGCTGGTCGGTTGCGCGCCGACCAACGAACTTTTGCGCGACGATCCCGATCCCCTCGAGAGCTACAACCGCGCCATGTTCGCTTTCAACGACGCGGTGGACAAGGCGATTTTCAAGCCGGTTGCCGAAGCCTACCAGGCCGTGCTGCCGGATCCGGTCATCGCCGGCGTCACAAACTTTTTCAGCAACCTCAACGATGTGGTGGTGCTGATCAACGATCTGTTGCAATTCAAGTTGCATCAGGCGGCGATGGACAGCAGCCGTGTCGTCTTCAACACGACCTTCGGCGTGTTGGGCCTGTTCGATGTCGCCACCCGGATGGAATTGCCCAAGCACGACGAGGATTTCGGTCAGACACTGGGCTACTGGGGATTCAGCGAGGGCTACTACCTCGTCCTGCCCATCCTGGGGCCGAGCACGGTGCGCGACGCCTTCGGGCTGGTCGGGAACTTCTACGCCAACCCCGTGACATGGGCGACGGATTCCGAAGCCGTCGAGTGGAGTCTGTGGGGACTGGACCTGATCAACCGGCGAGCCGGGCTGCTGCGGGTCGAGCGGGCCTTCGCCGAGGCCCAGATCGATCCCTACTCGTTCCAGCGCGGCGCCTATTTGCAAATGCGGCGCAATCTGGTTTACGACGGCAAGCCGCCCAAACCGGACATCGAATTCGAGGCCGATCCGGACAATCCCCTGCAATGACCGCATCGTGGATCACGCTGACAGCGTTCGATGCCCTGCCGCCGGCCGAGATCACCCGCGGCCGGTTGCTGGCCGAAGGAATTCCCTGCGCGCTGGCGGACCGCTCGCTGCTGTCGATCGGCATCGTTGGCGGCGGAATCGAACTCCAGGTCCCGGAATCGGAGTTGGAACGGGCGCGACAGGTACTGGCACAGGATTTTTCCGGGGAACTCGAACTGGATTCATGAGCCGACGGGCGTCGATCACCGGCTTGCTGCGGCTGGCCGCCATCCTGCCGCTGCCCTTGGCGCACGCCATCGGCGCCTTGCTCGGCTGGCTGCTGTGGCGGCTTCCCTGCGCTCCGCAGCGGATCGCCGAACGCAATCTGACCCTGTGCTTTCCCGAGCTGGCGCCGGCCGAACGGGACCGGCTACTGCGCCGGAATCTGATGGAAACCGGCAAGGGATTGCTGGAACTGGGGCCGCTCTGGCTCTGGCGCGGCGAGCGGGTGCTGGGCCTGATCCAGGGTCCGGTGGCCGGCGAAGCGGAATTGACCGTCTCCGCGAACCGGAAACAAGGCGCGATTCTGATTACCCCGCACCTGGGCGCCTGGGAGATGGCCGGACTCTATTATTCCAGCCGTCATCCACTGACCATTCTCTACCGTCCCAGCCGGGTGGGACTCGACGAACTCAGCCGCAAGGGACGCGGTCGTCTCGGCGGCCGGGTGGTGGCGACCGACGCAAGCGGCTTGCGTGCCTTGTTGACCGCGCTGCGCAAGGGGGAAGTCCTGGGCATCCTGCCCGACCAGGATGCAGGCGGCATGGGGGATGGTGATAGCAAGTTCGCACCGTTCTTTGGGGTTGCCGCCAGCACCATGACCCTGGTGTCGCGACTGGCGCTGAAAACCGGCGCGCCGGTATTCCTGACCTGGGCCGAGCGCCTGCCCGGCGGCCGGGGCTATGGCCTGCACCTGCGGGCCTTGCCCGAAGTCACCGCGGCTGCTTCCCTGGAGGACTCGGTGGCGGCCATGAACCGGGGCGTGGAAGCGGCGGTCCGCTCGCTGCCCGCGCAATATCTCTGGGTCTACAAACGGTTCAAGACACGACCGCCGGGCGAACCTAAACTTTACTGAACCACATTTCGCAGGGGGAATGGCATGACCGTCAAATCCGTTTTGTCCTGCTCGCTCGTTCTCGTCGCCGGACTGACCGGCGCCGGTCCGACGCAGGCCGCCGACCCGCTCATCGTCATCAGCACCGGCAAGAGCGGCGGCGGCTACAACACCATCGGCGAACGGCTGAAAAGCGTGCTGGCCGAACAGGATCAGCCGGCGCAGGTGTTGACCAGCGCCGGATCCATCGAGAATCTCAACCGGCTCGACGATCCCGGGAATCCGGTTGGCGTGGCCTTGGCCCAAGCCGATGCCCTCAAGCACTACCTCAAGGATCATCCCGCCTTTGCCGACCAACTCATCAATCTCGGCGAAATCGGCAAGGAGTGCGTGTTCATCGTCACCGGCAAGGACAGCGATATTCGGGACGACGGCGACCTGCAGCAAAACAAGGGTCGGCTGATCGCCGTGCAGTCGCCGAACAGCGGGGTAGCGGTGACCTGGGAGTACATGACCATGTTGGAACCGGCGTTCAAGAACACCGCTCCGGCCTTCGTCGATGGCGCCGAGGCGCTGCTGCAAATCAAGAGCGGCGGGAAATCGAGCAAGATTCAGGCGGCGATGGTGGTGCAGCGGCCGATGGCCAAATCGACCGAGATGCAGGTGGTTCTCGACAATCCCAGGGATTTCCGGCTGGTGCCGGTCAAGGACTGGGATTTGAACGATAGATTGCCCGATGGCAGCGCCGTGTACACCTTCGAAAATGTCACGGTGGCCGAGAAAAAGTGGGGCTTCGACACCACGGTGGACACCATTTGCACGCGCGGGCTGATGCTGGCCAACAAGACCAAGCTGACCGCCGACCAGCGCACCCGGCTCTCCAAGGTGATGCTGCTGGCCGCCAGCCGGGTGGTGGGCGATACCGGCAAGTAGGAACGACGGTGGAGGCTGGTCGCTTGTCAAGTGGGGGTACGAATTCAGATACTATGGCCATGACCGAGACCACCTATCTGACCAACCAGTTTCTGATCGCCATGCCCACGCTGGCGGATCCGAATTTCTTTCAGACGGTGACCTACATCAGCGAGCACAACGCCAGCGGCGCGCTGGGACTGGTCATCAACCGGCCGTTGAGGTTGTCGTTAGGGCAACTGCTGGAACATCTGGAAATCTTGACCGACCGACCCGACCTCGCCGAGATACCGATCTACCACGGCGGTCCGGTCCAGCCGGAGCAGGGCTTCGTCCTCCACAGTCAGGTCGGCCACTGGGGCGCTACCCTGCGCGTCACCGACCGGATCGGCATCACCACTTCCCGCGACATCCTGCAAGCGGTTGCGCGCGGCGAGGGTCCGGAACACCTGCTGGTCACGCTGGGCTATGCCGGCTGGGGACCGGGCCAACTCGAGCGCGAACTGGCCGAGAATGCCTGGCTGTCGGGGCCCGCCGATTTTGACATCCTGTTCCATACCCCCAGCGACCAGCGCTGGCTGGCCGCCGCCGCCCTGCTGGGCATCGATCTGACCCTGCTGTCTTCCGATGCCGGCCACGCCTGATCGCGCACCGGGCCTGGCGCCCGTGCCGTCCGTTCCCCGCTCGTGCCGGGTCGTATTGGGCTTCGATTTCGGCCGAGTCCGTATCGGCATCGCCACCGGTCAGGCGATCACCGGCTCGGCCCGGCCGCTGTGCACCCTGCCGGTCCGCCGGCAGCACCCGGACTGGGACGCCATTGGCCGATTGATCCAGGAATGGCGCCCGGACCTGCTGGTGGTCGGAGTGCCGCGCCACGCCGACGGCAGCGCCAGCGACACCACGGAAGCGGCCTTGCGCTTCGGCCGTCAGTTGCGAGATCGCTTTCATCTCCCGGTGGCAACCATCGACGAGCGGCTGTCCTCCTGGGAAGCCGAACAGCGCCACCACGAAACCGCGCCCGCCGGCCGCCGCGGCGACCCGCTGGATGCCCAAGCCGCGGCGATCATCCTGGAAAGCTGGTTCAACCACCAACGGAGCCTCGACCCATGGGCGATGCCGAACTCCTGATCGAAGCCATGGCCGGCCAACTGCGGGATCTGCTGGCGGAGCGCGGCGTTGCCGAACCAGTCCTGGTCGGCATTCATACCGGCGGCGTCTGGATCGCCGAGCATCTGCGCCAGCGGCTCGGCATCGCCGCCCCGCTCGGCCAACTGGACATTTCCTTCTACCGCGACGACTTCAGCCGGATCGGCGTCAATCCCCGCGTTCGACCCTCGGTACTGCCGTTCGACGTCGACGGCCGCCATCTGGTGCTGGTCGACGACGTGCTCAACACCGGCCGCACCGTGCGCGCCGCGCTGAACGAACTGTTCGACTACGGCCGGCCGGCCTCGGTGCTGCTGGCGGTACTGGTGGATCGCGGCGGTCGCGAACTGCCGATCGAAGCCAACGTGGTCGGCACCCGGCTGAAATTGCCGGAGGGCCAGGAAGTCCAGTTGGCCGGCCCCGCGCCCCTGCGGTTGACCATTCAAACCCTGTCATGACCGCCACTCACATCCAACTGGACCGGCAAGGCCGCCTGCTGCATTTCCTCACCGTCGAAGGGCTGACCCGCCGCCACCTGACCGACATTCTCGACACCGCCGAATCGCTGCACGGCGTGGCCGAGCGCCGGGTCAAGAAGCTGCCCACCCTGCACGGCAAGACCGTGGTCAACCTGTTTTTCGAGGCCAGCACCCGCACCCGCACCACCTTCGAACTGGCCGCCAAGAGGCTGTCCGCCGACGTGCTCACCCTCAACATCGCCACCTCCTCGGCGGTCAAGGGCGAAAGCCTGCTCGATACCCTGCGCAACATCGAAGCCATGCAATGCGACATGTTCGTGGTGCGCCACCAGCAGAGCGGCGCCGCGGAATTCATCGCCCGTCACGTCAAGCCGCACATCGCCGTGCTCAACGCCGGCGATGGCCGTCACGCCCACCCCACCCAGGCGATGCTGGATGCGTTCACCATCCGTCGCCACAAGCCGGATTTCCCCAACCTGCAGGTCGCCATCGTCGGCGACATCCTGCATTCGCGGGTGGCCCGCTCGCTGATCCACGCTCTCAACATCCTCGGCACCGGCGACATTCGGGTCGTCGCCCCCCGCACCCTGCTGCCGGCCCAGGTGGAAAATCTGGGCGTACGGGTGTTCCATCGCCCGCGTGAAGGCCTCCGGGATGTCGACGTGGTGGTGATGTTGCGCCTGCAGAAGGAGCGGATGGAAGGGGCGCTGCTCCCCAGCGAGCAGGAATTCTTCCAGCGCTACGGCCTGACCGAGGAAAGGCTGGCGCTGGCCAAGCCGGATGCCATCGTCATGCACCCCGGTCCGATCAACCGCGGGGTGGAAATCGACTCGCGGGTCGCCGACGGACCGCGCTCCGTGATCCTGGAACAGGTCACCAACGGCATCGCGGTGCGGATGGCGATCATGTCCATCACCTTGGGCAACCACGCCCGCCCGGTCGGGGAGACCAGCTGATGCGCATCCTGATCCAGGGCGGCCGGGTGATCGATCCGGCCCACCAGACCGACATCGTCGCCGACCTGTTCGTCGCCGATGGCCGGATCGCCGCCCTCGGCCAGCCGCCCGCCGGCTTCACCGCCGACCGGGTGATCGACGCCCGCAATCGCATCGTCTGTCCCGGTCTGATCGACCTCTGCGCTCGCCCGCGCGAGCCGGGGCAGGAGCATAAGGCCACCATCGCCAGCGAAACCCGCGCCGCGGCGGCGGCCGGCATCACGACCCTGGTTTGCCCACCCGACACCGACCCGGTGATCGACGAACCGGCGGTGGTGGAACTGATCCGCCGCCGCGCCGAAGCGGCCGGGTACGCCAGGGTGTTGGCCCTGGGCGCGCTGACCCACCGGCTGCGCGGCGAGCGGCTGGCGGAAATGGCCGCCCTCAAGGAAGCCGGCTGCGTCGGCGTCGGCGACGGTGGTCGCCCCATCGCCAACACCCGGGTGCTGCGGCGGGCGCTGGAGTACGCCGCCACCTTCGACCTGACCGTGTTCCTGACACCGTTCGATCCCGAACTGGGGCACGGGCTGGTTCACGAGGGTCAGGTCGCCACCCGGCTCGGGCTGCCCGGCATCCCGGCGGCGGCGGAAACCGGCACTCTCGCCCGCGATCTGGAACTGGTGCGCGACCTGGGCGTGCGGGTCCACTTCGGCCGGCTGTCCAGCGCTCGCGCCGTTGAGTTGGTGGCGCGCGCCCGGGCGGAAGGACTGCCGGTAACCGCGGATGTCGCCGTTCACCATCCGCACCTGACCGAAATCGACCTGGCCGGCTTCGACAGCCGCTGCCACGTTCGGCCGCCGCTGCGCGGACTGCGCGACAAGGACGCGCTGCGGATCGGTCTGGCCAGCGGCGCGCTGGGCGCGCTCTGCTCCGATCATCAGCCGCACGAACCGGACGCCAAACAGGCACCCCTCGGCGATACCGAACCGGGTATCTCCGGTCTGGATACCTTGCTGGCGCTGGGCCTGCGGCTGGCGCGAGACGGGGTAATGCCGCTACCGGTGCTGCTCGAGCGCCTGACCTGGGGCCCGGCACGCATTCTGGGGCTGGAGGGCGGCCACTTCGGTGCCGGCGCGCCGGCCGATGTCTGCATCTTCGACCCGGAGGCCATCTGGGTGCTGGAACCCGGCACCCTGCGCAGCCGGGGCCAGAACAGCCCGTTCGTCGGCTGGGAACTGCAGGGGCGGGTAACCCACACCCTGCTGGCCGGGCGCGCGGTGTATGAGGCGTGAGGCGTGCCCGCCAGTTACGCGCCGCGCCGCCGCCATGAACTGGAGCGGCGTGGCCGGTCGCTCACATCGGTTGCTTGAACGATGCCTTGTGCTGGGCGTAAGTGACGGCTTCGTCGCGGGCGACCAACCCCTTCTTGACCAGTTCCAGCAAGTGCTGGTCGAGCGTCTGCATTCCGTTGGCCGCGCCGGTCTGAATGGACGAATACATCTGCGCCACCTTGTCCTCGCGGATCAGGTTGCGGATGGCGGGGATGCCGACCATGATCTCCCAAGCCGCAGTCCGGCCACCGCCCTTCTTCTTGAGCAGCGCCTGCGCGATCACCGCTCGTAGCGATTCGGACAACATCGAGCGCACCATCGGCTTCTCGCCGGCCGGAAACACATCGATGATGCGGTCGATGGTCTTGGGCGCGGAACTGGTATGCAGGGTACCGAACACCAGATGACCGGTCTCGGCGGCGGTCAGCGCCAGGCGGATGGTTTCCTGATCGCGCATCTCGCCGACCAGGATGATGTCGGGATCCTCGCGCAGGGCCGAACGCAAGGCTTCGTTGAAGCCGAGCGTGTCGCGGTGCACCTCGCGCTGGTTGATCAGGCAACGCTGGCTCTGGTGAACGAACTCGATCGGATCCTCGATCGTCAGGATATGACCGTACTCGTTCTTGTTGATGTGGTCGATCATCGCCGCCAAGGTGGTGGACTTGCCCGAACCGGTCGGACCGGTGACCAGAATCAGCCCGCGCGGGGCGGCGATCAGATCCCGGAACACCGGCGGACAGCCCAGATCCTCCAGGGACTTGATCAGAGTGGGAATGGTGCGGAACACCCCCGCCGCGCCCCGGTCCTGGTTGAAGGCATTGACGCGGAAACGGGCCAGCTTGGGAATTTCGAACGAGAAATCGCATTCCAGGAACTCGTCGTAGTCCTTGCGCTGCTTGTCGTTCATGATGTCGTAGATCAGTCCGTGCACCGCTTTATGTTCGAGCGGCGGGACGTTGATGCGGCGGACGTCGCCGTCCACCCGGATCATCGGCGGCAGGCCGGCCGACAGGTGCAGGTCCGAGGCGTTGTTCTGCACGGAAAAGGTTAACAGCTCGTCGAGGTTCATGGCGGTCGCTCCCGCGAAGGCGTTGAGTGTCGGACCGCTGGAGGGCGGTCCCGGTAAGCCCGATTTGGAATAGTATATATCGCAAAACCGTGATGATCGTGCGGTCACCCGCCAAGGGAATTCACCATGAGCATCGATTTCGCCGCCCGTCTCCACGCCGTCATGGCGCGCATCCGCGCCGCCGAGCGGCGCTTCCAACGCCCGCCGGGATCGGTGCGGCTGCTGGCGGTCGGCAAAACCCAGCCATCGACCGCGATCGCCGCGCTGGCCGCCGCCGGCCAGTCGTGCTTCGGCGAAAACTATCTGCGGGAGGCGCTGGGCAAAATGGACGAACTGGCGCCGCTGAACCTGGAATGGCACTTCATCGGCCCCATCCAGGCGAACAAGACTCGCGGCATTGCCGAGCGCTTCGCCTGGGTCCACAGCGTGGACCGATTGAAGATCGCCGAGCGACTGAACGCGCAGCGGCCGGATCGCCTGCCACCGCTCAACGTCTGCCTCCAAGTCAATATCGACCGGGAATCGACCAAGCACGGTCTGGACGAGAGCGAGGTGGCCGCGGTAGCCGGGACGGTGGCCGCCCTGCCGCGATTGCGGTTGCGGGGCCTGATGGCCATTCCCACCCCCGCCGCCGATTTCGCCGCCCAGCGCAGGCCCCTCGCCCGGCTGCGGGAACTGTGGGAACGATCGAACGCCGATGGTCTGACGCTGGACACACTCTCCATGGGGATGTCCGACGACCTGGAAGCAGCCATCGCCGAAGGCGCGACCCTGATCCGGGTGGGCACCGCCCTGTTCGGACCCCGCGCCTGAAGGGCGGCTTTGCAGTATGCTAAGAATGATGATGATCCCAGGCCAATCCGCGCCACGACATGGAATACCTCCGCCGCCCCGGGAATCCGAACGATGCCTCCGCCCATCCCACCGCTCGATCGCGTCACGCGCGGCCGGCTGATCGGTCTGCTGATCCTGGCCGTTCCATTCCTGCTCGGAGCGGATGACAGCTATCTGCGCGAGATCGAGGCGGAAGTCAAGCGGCAGGCCGCGACCCTGGCGACCGGGCAGATGCAACCCGAACCGACGCCGACGGCGGCGGTCGATCGATTGGCTCCGGGTCTGGATCAGGCGGCTTTCGAGCGGGCACTGCGCGAAACCCTGCCGGGAACCTACACGCTTTACCAGCAGTTTGACCCCGACCGCAGGAAACAAGCGTACGAGGCCTACCAGAATGACAATCGCCTCACCAGCATCAGCGCGCAGGTCGCCCGGGGGGTGAGCGGCAAGCCCTGACGCAACGCTCCCGGCGCCATCGCGAACCGGCGTCCCTCCGTTCGAGTGCCACAAACATCCTGCAACACGAGGTCGAGATGAAAAACGTCTCCATTGCATTCATCGGCGGCGGCAACATGGCCCGCAGCCTGATCGGCGGCTTGCTCGCCAGCGGCAGCGACCCCGACCGCATCTGGGTCGCCGAACCCGACGCCGGCCAGCGGGAAGCCTTGCGCGCCCGTTTCGGCGTCCATACCGGCGCCGACAACCCGCAAATCGCCGCCCGCGGCGAAATCATCGTACTGGCGGTCAAGCCGCAGGTGCTGCGGCCGGTTGCCGAGGAACTGGCCGGCGGCGTCCAGGCGCGTCGGCCGCTGGTGATCTCCATCGCCGCCGGCGTGCGCGAGCCGGACCTTCGCCGCTGGCTGGGTGGCGAAGCCGCCATCGTCCGCACCATGCCCAATACCCCAGCCCTGGTCGGCAGCGGCGCCACCGCTCTGTTCGCCAACCCTCAAGCGAGCGAAGAGCAGCGACAGATCGCCGAATCGATCATGCGGGCGGTCGGGCTGACGGTCTGGGTAGAGGAGGAGCGGATGCTGGACGCGGTGACCGCCCTGTCCGGCAGCGGTCCGGCCTATTTCTTCCTGCTGATGGAAGCTCTCGAAAAGATCGGCGTCCGTCTGGGTCTGAACCCCGAAGCCGCGCGACTGCTCACCCTGCAAACCGCTTTCGGCGCCGCCAAGATGGCACTCGAAAGCCCGGATAATCCGGCCGCGCTGCGCGCCCGGGTCACCTCGCCGGGCGGTACCACCGAACGGGCGATCAGCGTGTTCCAGGACGAACAGCTCGATGCCCTGATCGCCCGGTCGCTGGCCGCCTCGCTGGCGATCATGGAAGCCCCGACGCTGCTGACCGAGGAACTGGATGGACTGGTCGGCCGGGCCCTGGACGCCGCCCGCCACCGCTCCGAAGAACTGGGCAACCTGTTGGGAGGCCAGCCGTGACCGCCACCGTCTTCCTGATCCAGACCCTGTTCGGGTTCTACATCCTGGCGGTAATGCTGCGCTTCCTGCTGCAGTGCGTGCGCGCCGATTTCTACAACCCGCTGGTGCAATTCCTGGTCCGTATCACCAATCCGCCGCTGTTGCCGCTGCGCCGTATCATTCCCGGTTACCGCGGGCTGGATCTGGCATCGATTATCCTGGCGTTCGTGCTGCAAGGGGTCGAGGTGCTGCTGGTGACCCTGCTGCTCGGCCGGCCGGCCGGCGTCGGCGGTTTGCTGCTGCTGACCGTGGCGGAACTGCTCAAGCTGCTGATCAACATCTATCTGTGGGGCGTGGTGATTCAGGCGGTGATGAGCTGGTTCAACCCCGATCCGCACCATCCGGCGGCGCGGGTGCTGGCCCAGTTGACCGCGCCGGTCCTGCGGCCAGCCCGGCGGGTCTTGCCGCCCATTTCCGGCGTGGACCTGTCGCCGATGCTGGTGGTGGTGGCCCTGATTTTCATCAGTCTGCTGCTGCAGGATCTCCTTGGCCTGTGGACCGGACTGCGCTGAGGCGATGGATGCCGGCGGGTATTGCTGGGAAGGCACCGACCTGATCCTGCGGGTGCGAATCCAGCCCCGCGCCAGCCGGGACCAATGGGTGGGATTGCAGGATGATCGGTTCCGGGTCCGCGTCACCGCGCCGCCGGTGGATGGCCAAGCCAACATTCATCTGCGGGAGTTGCTCGCCACGCTGTTCGGGGTCGCCAGGAGTCAGGTGACGCTGCTGGCCGGAGAGACGAGCCGCGACAAGCGGCTGCGGGTCGTCGCGCCCAAACGGCTGCCACCGGGGATCGAGCCGTCGGCAACCCCTGAGATGCCCCGAACGGTCTCATTCAAAAGTTCGAAAAAACCATGACTTGCGCCAGACAGCGCCCGGTTGCCCCAAACCCGGGCGCCGATTAGACTTGATACCCTTTTCGGTCTTATCTTCCAAGGACACAACACCACGGTCAGGAGAACGATGGCCGCACCATTCCCCCCCGATTCCGTCGGTCTGGTCATCCCCCAGACCGCCCATTTCGACGAGCCGCTCGCGCTGGACTGCGGCCGGTCGCTGGCGAGCTACGAAATGGTCTACGAAACCTACGGAACGCCGAATGCCGAACGCAGCAACGCCGTGTTGATCTGCCACGCGCTGTCCGGCGACCATCACGTCGCCGGCTATCACGAGGACGC
>JAVMKJ010000092.1:0-4404 GCA_031732855.1 Candidatus Competibacter sp. | reverse complement strand
TCTGATTTCATCTTCGCCCTGCAACGCGGCGGGGGCATGGAACGGCTGGTGGTACTGGAAATGAAAGGCCCGCAGTTGGCCGGCAATCTGGATACCGAATGCAAGCAGGCCGTGTTGCAACTTCTGTCCGACCACTACGCCATCGAACGCGCGCCGTATGTCGGCGGGTTGGAGCTGGTCGTCTCCGACGGAACCACGGTGCAATGCGACCTGGTTATTATGCAGGGCTGGAAAGTGAGGTTCCCTAATGAATTTGTTTCCGGCTGGCTTATCCCAGCCAGCGGGAAGCACCCTATGATCGAGCGGCGCGGCGGGCGAACAAAATTCGGGCGCGGCTGGGCTGGCCGGGCATCTTCAATGGCCCCGGCTGGCGAAAGCCCAAGGGGATGCGCCAGCAAACCTACGAACACACGACTAGCGCCGCCATTTGTTTGGGCAATGTTTGGGCAAAACCGCTCATTTCAGCGGGCCAAAAAAACGACTTGGCAGTTTTCCGCCAAGCCGTTGGATTGATTTGGCGCGCCCGGAGAGATTCGAACTCCCGACCCCCTGGTTCGTAGCCAGGTACTCTATCCAACTGAGCTACGGGCGCGTCTAGTGGGGACGCGGATTATGCGGATTGGGTGCAACGTTGTCAATTTCCGCGCGATTCGCGAAAAACTGGCGGAGAGAGAGGGATTCGAACCCTCGATGGAGCTTTATGACCCCATACTCCCTTAGCAGGGGAGCGCCTTCAGCCGCTCGGCCATCTCTCCGGGAAACGCCCGCGGAGCGGGCACGAAAGGCATTAAAGGATAACGCCCGAAATCGCCGGCGTAAAGCCCCGGAATTCAGGACTCGGACTGCGACGGGGCGGCTCCGGCCGAGGCACTGTCCTGTTCGCGTTTGATCCGTTCGTAGATTTCTTCGCGGTGCACCGCAATATCCTTGGGCGCATTGACCCCAATGCGGACCTGATTACCTTTTACGCCCAGCACGGTCACGGTTACCTCGTCACCGATCATCAGCGTTTCTCCAACTCTGCGCGTTAGAATCAACATGTCAAGCTACTCCTTGTTTTCCATCAACAGCACCAGGTCGTCTTGCGGTTTTTGACAGTCCGCGTCTGTAATCGGTCCACTCTTGCCGGGTGGAGCGGCGCCCGATGCCTTCAGGCTGCCTGATCCAGTTCGAACGCCTCGTGCAAGGCGCGAACTCCCAGTTCGAGATACTTCTCGTCCACCACGACCGAGATCTTGATCTCGGAGGTCGAAATCATGCGGATGTTGATCCCCTCCTTCGCCAGCGCTTGGAACATCTTGCTGGCGACGCCGGCGTGGGACCGCATGCCGATGCCGACCAGGGACAGCTTGGCGATCCTGGTGTCGCCGGACACCTCGCGGGCGCCGAGTTGAGTGGCGTGCTCCCGCAGGATTTCCAGCGTGCGCTCGTAGTCGTTGCGGTGCACGGTGAAGGTGAAGTCGGTCGTGCCGTCGTGGCCGATGTTCTGGATGATCATGTCGACCTCGACGTTGGCGTCGGACACCGGCCCCAGGATGCTGTAGGCGATGCCGGGCCGGTCGGGCACCCCGAGCACGGTGAGCTTGGCCTCGTCGCGGTTGAATGCAATACCGGAAATCAGCACTTTCTCCATCTGTTCCGCCTCGAACGCGTCCTCGAAGGTGATCAACGTGCCGGGACCTTCCTGGAAGGTCGAGAGCACACGTAATGGGACATTGTGTTTGCCGGCGAATTCCACCGAACGGATCTGCAACACCTTGGACCCCAGGCTGGCCATTTCCAGCATCTCCTCGAAGGTGATGCGGTCGAGCCGGCGGGCTTCGGGAACCACGCGCGGATCAGTGGTGTAAACCCCATCCACGTCGGTGTAAATCTGGCACTCGTCGGCCTCGAGCGCGGCGGCCAGCGCGACACCGGTGGTATCGGAACCGCCGCGGCCCAGGGTGGTGATGTTGCCCTCCTCATCCACGCCCTGAAATCCGGCCACCACCACGATCCGCCCGGCGCCGAGGTCGGCGCGCATCGCATCGATCTCGACATCCTGAATGCGGGCCTTGTTGAAGGCGTTATCGGTGAGGATGCGAACCTGACCGCCGGTGTAGGAACGGGCCGGGCAGCCGCGCTTTTCCAGGGCGATGCACAGCAGGGCGATGGTGACCTGTTCGCCGGTCGCCAGCAGCACGTCCAGCTCGCGGGGATCGGGGCGGGGAGTGATGCCCTTGGCCAAGCCGATCAGCCGGTCGGTTTCGCCGCTCATGGCCGACACCACGACCACCACCTGATGGCCGCGCGCGCGCCAGTTCAATACCTTTTCGGCCACGTTCTCGATGCGCTCGATGTTGCCCACCGAGGTACCACCGTACTTCTGCACGATAAGCGCCATGCTGTCCCTACCGAACCATTCAATATTGGAATCCGCCCGCGGCAATGGTTGCCGGGGCCATCGCGAAATGCGCGATTATAACGAAATACGGACGATCTCCAAGCAATTCCCATGTGCTATTGCGGAAACGGACTCAACCGCGAAAGCCCGGCAGAGTGCAAGCGCGATTGGACAGTCGCCCAGTGGGCGGGGAATATCGCGAGGCCGCTTCCCAAGCAACCCCGCGGGATTGGAGTTCAGGCGAGTTGCGAGCGGACCCACTCCGGCACGGAACGCAGAGCGTGGTCCAGTTTGGCGGGATCGGTGCCGCCGGCCTGGGCCATGTCGGGGCGACCGCCGCCCTTGCCGCCGACCTGCCGGGCGACCACGTTGACCAATTCGCCGGCCTTGAGCCGCGCGGTTTCCGCTGGAGTCACGCCGGCCACCAGCCGTACCTTGCCGTCCTCGACCGTGGCCAGCACCACCGCCGCCGCCTTGAGCTGGTCCTTATAACGGTCCACCGCCTCGCGCAGGGTCTTGGCGTCCACTCCGTCCAGCCGGGCGGCCAGCACCTTGATCCCGTCCACTTCCACGGTCTGGCCGAGCAGGTCGGCGCCCTGACCGCTGGCCAGCCGGCCTTTGAGCTGTTCGATCTCCCTTTCCAGTTGCCGGGCGCGTTCGACCAGTTGCCTGACCTTGTCGGGGAAGTTGTCGCGGTCGCCCTTGACCAGTTGCGCCACCTGCCGGGCGCGGTCTTGGAGGGCGGCCACATACTCCAGCGCCCGCTCGCCGGTCACCGCCTCGATGCGCCGCACTCCAGCGGCGACGCCACCTTCGGAGGCGATTTTGAACAGACCGATGTCGCCAGCTCGACCGACGTGGGTGCCACCACACAGTTCGGTCGAGAATTCGCCCATCCGCAGCACCCGCACCTTGTCGCCGTATTTCTCGCCGAACAGCGCCATCGCGCCGGTGGCGATCGCCTCGTCGGGCGTCATGATCGTCGTCTCCACCGCGACGTTGCCGCGAATCTGGGCGTTGACCAGCCGCTCGATGGCGTCCAGTTGCTCGGCGCTGATCGGCTCGAAGTGGGAGAAATCGAAGCGCAGCCGTTGCGGGTCGACCAGCGAGCCCTTCTGGGCAACGTGGGTACCCAGCACCCGGCGTAATGCCGCGTGCAGGAGATGGGTCGCGGAGTGATTGAGGGCGGTGGCCTGGCGCTGGGCGGCGTCCACCTGTGCCAGCACGCGGCCGCCGCGCCGCAGTTGCCCCTGCTTCAGCAAACCGATATGGGTGAATATGCCTTCACCCTGCTTCTGAGTATCGCGCACCTCGAACTCCAGCCCATCGGCGCGCAGCCAGCCGCTATCGCCGACCTGACCGCCGGATTCGGCGTAGAACGGGGTGTGGTCCAGCACCACCACGCCGTCCTCGCCCGCGTTCAGCGCCTCGACCGCCCGACCGGCGTGGAACAGCGCCACCACGGTCGCGTCCTCCTCGAGTCGGTCGTAGCCGTGAAACTCGGTGCAACCCTCGATGCCGAGATCGGCGGTCTGGCGCTGGCCGAACTGGCTGTGGGCGCGGGCGCGCTCGCGTTGCGCCGCCATTTCCCGTTCGAAACCGGCATCGTCTACCTGCAAGCCGCGTTCGCGGGCGATGTCGGCGGTGAGATCCACCGGGAAGCCGTAGGTGTCGTAGAGCCTGAACACGGTTTCGCCGGGGATGACCGCGCCGGACAAATCGGCGATGCCTTCTTCCAGCAGCTTCATGCCGTGGGATAACGTTTCGGCGAAACGCTCCTCTTCCTGACGGATGACGCGCTCCACTTGGGCCTCGGCCTGGGCCAGGTCCGGATAGGCCTCGCCCATCTCGACGACCAGGGGTCGGACCAGGGTGTGGAAGAAGCTGCCCTCCGCGCCCAGCTTGTAACCGTGGCGGATGGCGCGGCGCATGATCCGCCGCAGCACGTAGCCGCGCCCTTCGTTGGAGGGCAGCACCCCGTCGGCGATCAGGAAGGCGGTGGCGCGGATGTGGTCGGCGAT
>JAVMKJ010000091.1:0-4426 GCA_031732855.1 Candidatus Competibacter sp. | reverse complement strand
TAACATTGCTGGTCGCATAACGCACCGAACTGACTGGAATCCATATTGAGCCTTCCGGCAACCGACCGGTACCGCATCACCTGGCGCGGGAGCCGGTCAGCGGCTGAATAGCATAATGCCAATCTCGCAAATATTCGACAAACCCGTGCCAAGACTCCTGATGATTCGGAAATCAGTCGCGAATTTGCAGGGTGACGGCGAAGCGCTCCTTGATGGACGCATCGCCTTCCCAGACCCGCCAGTACTTGAACTTGAGGGCCACCTCGCCGGGCTGCCGGGCGGTAAAGATGAAGGTGCGCTGGCCGCGCGTGCCGATGAATCCGCTCTCCACCGGCGGCGTGTAATCGGTACCGTCCAGCGCCAGCAGGCGACTGTTGGTTTCGTCGATCGCCCAGGCGAAGCCGGTGGTGGGACTTTCCGGCAGACGCACCTCGATGCGCTCGCCGACCCGAACCGCGGCGGTTCGATTGTTGTCGGCGCGGGTCAACACCAGGATGCCGTTTTCGCGGGTGCCGGCCGGGACGGCGGCGGGTTCGGTATCTTTATGGGACGCGCAACCGGCGGCGAGCGAGGCGGTCAATATCGCCAAAGTCGCGACCAAAACGAGCGGCACGCGGCGGAGCGATGATTTGCGGATAGTGGACATCGGGCGCACGGGGAGAGTGGTGTCGGGTGAGGGAAGCGGTGACTCAGTCGCGCCACATACTACCTCATTTACGAGGTTTCCAAGAAGCTTACCGCGGCGGGAAGGCGAACATGCACTGGTCTGGCAGCGAATATCGGGAATCCCTGAGACGTTATAGCCCTACGGTTTTCGTGAACGGTCGCCGCATCGAATCCGTGGCCGACGAGCCGCTGCTGGCGCCAGGGATCGCGGGGGTGGCGGTCACCTACGATTTCGCGCTGCGCGAGAATCTGGCCCCCTGGATGTTGGCGGCGACTCCGGACGGCGAGACGGTCAACCGGATGATCGCGATTCCGCGCGATGCGTCCGATTTGCTCGACAAGCTGGAGGCGGTGCGTCTGGTCTGTCGGGAGACCGGTTGCGCCCAACGCTATCTGGGGGGTGACGGATTGGCCGGCGTTTATCAAGCCACTCACCGGATGGATGCCGAATTGGACGGTGAGTATCACCCGCGCCTGTCGGCCTACCTGCAACATGTGTACGAGCACGATCTCACTCTCGGCCTGGCGATGACCGACGCCAGGGGCGACCGCTCCCTGCGGCCTCACGCCCAGCCGAACCGGGATGCCTACCTGCGCATCGTCGAGCGGGACGCCAAAGGCATCCGTATTTCCGGGGTCAAGGCCATCGTTACCGGAGCGCCCTACATGCACGAGCTGTTGGTGATGCCGGGCCGGGCGATGACCGAGGCGGACCGGGATTTCGCGGTGTGCTGCGCGGTGCCGGTGGACGCGCCGGGTCTGACCATCGTGGCCCGTCCCGCTGGCCGACCGGGCGAGGCCGCCGCCCAATTCGGCAACAAGTACGGGCAATCGACCGGAGTTTGCCTGTTCGACAAGGTGTTCGTGCCCTGGGAACGGGTGTTCCTGGCCGGCGAGTGGCGGCACTCCGAGCACTTTACCTATTGTTACGCGACCCATCATCGCCATACCTGCATCGGCGCCCGCGCCGGTTTCGGCGATCTGCTGATCGGGGCGGGCGCTCTGGTCATCGAAGCGAACGGGCTCGATCCCAACCACGCGCCCGCGCTGCGGGAGGCGATGGTGGAGTTGATCAAGATCGTCGAGGGATTCTACGCCTGCGGCGTTGCGGCGTCGGTGTACGCCGAGGTCGATGCCGCCGGGGTTGCGTTGCCGGAGCCGGTGTTCGCCAACATCGGCAAGCTGTTGCTGGGGACGCAGATTTACGACATGCATCGCCTGGCCCACGAGGTTTCGGGCGGCATGGTGGTCGCGCTGCCAGGGCCGGACGAGGACCACAATCCGGCCACCGCCGGCCGCATATCGGAAGTGCTGACCGCCCGTTCCGACATTCCCTACGCCCGGCGAATCGAGGTGGCCCGCTTCATCGAGGATTTGACTGCCTCCTATCAGGGCGGCTGGTATTCGGTGATCAGCCTGCACGGCGGCGGTTCGCCGGAAGCGATGAAACGGGAGATTTACCGGCGCTATCCGATAGAGGAGCGGGTCGCGCTGGTGGAGCGATTGCTCGACCGGGGCGTGCATGCGGCCAGCGATCCGCGCTGGTTCGGTCGTCAGCCGGGCCGATGCTGTCCCAGCGGTTGCCGGGATTCGGAACTGGCGGGACCGGAGCGAGGAGGCGGCGAAGAATAACCGTTCGCTGGTTTCTCCCGCGAGCGGGATGAGAGCTATGGATACATAAGGCATCCGGAAGTGATGTATGCCCCTATGGCCAGCCGCCGGTGAAATCGATCACCTGGCCAGTGACGAAAGGCGAGCGTCCCGAGGCAAGAAAACCAATGAGCTCGCCAATCTCCTCCGGCTTCCCGAGCCTGCCCAGCGGTACCTTGGCGGCGATGTGTGCCCTTCCAGCCGGATCGTCAATGAAGCGGGCGCGAGGGTAGTACGCTTCGCTGTAGAGGTAGTTCGGTGCCACCACATTGACCTGGATGCCGTATGGCGCAACCTCACGCGCCAGCGCCAGTGCAAAGGCGGTCGTTGCGGCACGGATCGACGTTGCGACGGCAAAACCGGGCTCCGCTTGCCGGTAGCGCGCCGAGGTGACGAAGACGAAACGTCCGCTTCTCCTCGCTTTCATCGCCGGTAGCAGGCGTTGCGTCAGTTGCGCGGGGAATAGCAGCAAGGCGTCGAAAGCGGCTTGCAGCATCGCCGTCGGAATTTCCTCGATCGGCAGCGGCGTATTGGGATGAACGTCGTTATGGATGACCGTCTCAATGGCAATATCGCGCGCGGCCAGTTCGTCAGCGAGCGCGTCGGGGGTCTGTGCGGCCAGCGCGACTGCGCCGGCGTGTTCGGCCTCGAAATTTCGTGCCGCGGCTGGATCGACAAAGCTGGCGTCGTGGCAGTAGAGCGTGTGGTGTTCGCGCAGCAAGACGGGAACGCTGCCTGGGCCGGCGTATTGGCGGACGTGGGTAAGCAGGACGCTCATGGCCGCCTCGTCAATCGTGCTTCGGCAGCAGTTCGGTCAGTTGGCGTACCGCTGCCTCACTCAGCGGCTGCGACCGACGGTTGCTTTCATTCATCTGCACGATGACGGTCTGCGCCGTCGCCACACATCGGCTTTCCTGGAACAAGCCTTGTTCGAGGGTGAGCGAGCTTTTGCCAATGGCGGCGACCCGAGTCCCGATGTCAACCTGCCCAGGCCAGATGATCTCACCACGAAAATCGAGATGCAGGCTGGCGATAACGAAAGCACATCCGACCTCGTGCAGCGGTTCATCGGGCGCGTAGAGCAGTTCGACGCGGCCCGTTTCGAGCATCGTGGAAAAAGTCGCGTTGTTGACGTGCCCCTGCCGATCAGTGTCCGCGTAGCGAAGCTTTTCATAAGTCTGGAGGGGATAGTCGGCGAGCGATGGCGTGGTCGACATCATGAGGGGTTCTCCTTGGCGATCATCAGGGTGCGGAGGTGTCGGAGGCGATCCTGCCGGCGGCGGCGATGCACGCCTGCAGAATGCGTTCGGAAAATGCGTCGTCGCTTACCGCGCGAGCCAGCGAGATACCGCCAATGCTCAGCGCCATGAAGGCGATTGCATCGTCAAGGTGCTCGTCGGTCGGTATGGCCTCGGCTTTGCTGCCACAGCAGATGGCGTGCAGCGATTTTCGTAACTCATCTTCGTAGGCTTGGCGAAACGCAGCGTCGCTGCGGGCTGCTTCGGTAGCGACCGCCGCCAGCGCGCAACCCTCAGCGGGTTTGTCACGATGAGCCTTGGTCAAGTAACGGCGCGCCAGTCGCTGGAGCCGCTGCATCCACGAGTCGTGCTTCAACTCTCCGATCCAGCGCCGCCGATTACCCAGCAGGGCGTGGCGCAAGGCGGCCATGGCGAGTTCGCCCTTGCTGGCAAAATGGGCGTAGAAGGCGCCGTGCGTCAGACCGGCGTCGCGCATCACATTAGCGATTGCCGCACCGGAAAGGCCTTCTTGACGCAAGCGAGACGCGCTTGCATCGAGAATGCGTTGCAGGGATCCTGCCTTGAGTTCGGTTCGGGTGGCCATATTATTTCACATGATGAATATCATGTGAAATATTCTTTCATATGATGGAAATCATGTCAATGCCGGCTAAATTGTTTCCCTTCGAATCATCTGCGTACTCGAAGTATCAAGGGCGCTGGCGACGCCAAAGAAACACCAACCGCCGAACCGGTTTACGCCTGCGGCTGTAGATGATCGACCCGGAGCGTTCAAACGGAATAAATTCACATGAATTTATACCATTTACGGCTAGATTATGTTATAATGCTTTTTTAACCCTACTTTGATG
>JAVMKJ010000090.1:0-23763 GCA_031732855.1 Candidatus Competibacter sp. | reverse complement strand
TGAAAAGTTATATCTTAACAAGGAGTTGAAAATTGTGGGTAATCGGGTGCATTCAATAGACCCATTGTGATGAAACGCTGCTCTCCATAGTCGAAACGCCGGTCTTCGAAAGTCACATTGGCATCCGACTCAATGACCTTGGGAGCATCATCGAAGTCCAGTCCATGTTTTCGGAGATTTGCGGCTTTTTTGGCAGGATCGTAACGATAGCGCATATAGGACTCCTATCCGAACTGTGGAATCACCGTCTCGAACCACCCCGGCGCTCCGCGCCACCCCTCCTTATCCAAGGAGGGGATATTCCACACCTGAAATCGAAGACCTATAATCGCGAATAATTATACACAAAAAAATACACACCTCATTATGTCCACACAATCTACCGCCCCAGCACCGGCGCCAGGAACCGCCCGGTATGGCTGGTTGGATGCGCCGCCACCTGCTCCGGCGTCCCCGCCGCCACCACCTCCCCGCCCCCGCCGCCGCCTTCCGGCCCCAGGTCCACGATCCAGTCGGCGGTCTTGATCACGTCCAGGTTGTGCTCGATGACGACGATGGTGTTGCCCCGGTCCCGCAGTTCGTGCAGCACCTTCAACAACTGCTCGATGTCGTGGAAGTGCAGGCCGGTGGTTGGTTCGTCGAGAATATAGAGGGTCTGGCCGGTGTCGCGCTTGGACAGCTCGCGGGCCAGCTTCACCCGCTGCGCCTCGCCGCCCGACAGCGTGGTGGCGTTCTGGCCGAGCTTGATGTAGGACAGCCCCACGTCGGCCAGGGTCTGGAGCTTGCGCGCCACCGCCGGCACTGCCTGATAGAACGCCAGCGCGTCCTCGACCGTCATCTCCAGCACCTCGTGGATGGTGCGGCCCTTGTAGCGGATGTCCAGCGTCTCCCGGTTGTAGCGCCGGCTCTTGCACACGTCGCAGGGCACGTAGATATCGGGGAGAAAATGCATCGCCACCTGGATCACTCCGTCGCCCTGGCAGGCCTCGCAACGTCCGCCCTTGACGTTGAAGCTGAACCGGCCCGGCTGATAACCCCGTGACCGGGATTCCGGCACACCGGCGAACAATTCGCGGATCGGGGTGAACAGGCCGGTATAAGTGGCCGGATTGGAGCGCGGCGTCCGGCCAATCGGACTCTGGTCGATATTCACCACCTTGTCCAATTGCTCCAGTCCCTGCAAATCCTGGCACGGCGCCGGCGCTTCGTTGGCGTTGTTCAGGTCGCGCGCCGCGTAGCGATACAGGGTGTCGTTGATCAGGGTGGACTTGCCGGAACCGGACACCCCGGTGATGCAGGTCAGCAAGCCCAGCGGAATCGCCACCGATAGATTTTTCAGGTTGTTCCCACTCGCTCCGACGACGCGCAATTGCTTCTTCGGGTCAGGTGGAACCCGCCGCTCGGGTCGCGCGATCTTCCGCCGGCCGCCCAGAAAGGCGCCGGTCAGCGAGTCGGGATGGGCCATGATGTCGGTCGGGGTCCCCTGCGCCACCACCCGGCCACCGTGCACCCCCGCCCCCGGCCCCATGTCCACCACCTGATCGGCGGTGCGGATCGCCTCCTCGTCGTGCTCGACCACGATCACCGTGTTGCCAAGATCGCGCAAGCGCAGCAGGCTGGCCAGCAGCCGGGCGTTGTCGCGCTGGTGCAGGCCGATCGACGGTTCGTCCAGCACGTACATCACCCCGACCAGGCCCGCCCCGATCTGCGAGGCCAGCCGGATGCGCTGCGCCTCGCCGCCGGACAGGGTGTCGGCGCTGCGTTCCAGACTCAGGTAATCCAGTCCGACGTTGACCAGGAAAGCCAACCGCTCGCCGATCTCCTTGACGATCTTGACCGCGATCTCGCCGCGCCGGCCCGGCAGGTCCAACTGTCCGAAGAACTCGCGGGCCGCGCCGATGGGCAGCGCGACGATCTCCGGCACGCTCCGGCCGGCGACGAACACATGGCGGGCGGACCGGGTCAGCCGCGCCCCCCGGCAGGACGGACAGGGTTGGCTGCTGAGATACTTGGCCAGGTCGTCGCGTACCAGGTTGGATTCGGTTTCCCGGTAGCGGCGCTCCATGTTGGGAATCACACCCTCGAATGAATGCCGGCGGTGATAGGTCTCGCCGCGACTGTTGGCGTATTCGAACTCGATGGCCTCGCCGCCGCTGCCGTGGAGCACCAGCTTGCGGATGCGCTCCGGCAAGTCCTGGAACGGTCGGTCCACGTCGAAGCCGTAATGCCGCGCCAGGGACTTGATGAGCTGGAAGTAATGGAAATTGTCGCGGTCCCAGCCCCGCACCGCCCCGCGCGCCAGGCTCAGGTGCGGATGCGCCACCACCCGCTCGGAATCGAAGAACTGCTTGACCCCCAGCCCGTCGCACTCCGGGCAGGCACCGACCGGATTGTTGAAGGAGAACAGGCGCGGTTCCAGTTCGCTCAGGCTGTAACCGCACGCCGGACAGGCGTAGCCGGCGGAAAACAGCAGTTCGGCCCGCTCCGGCGCGTCCAGAAACGCCACCCGCGCCACCCCGTCCCCCAGCCGCAGCGTGGTTTCGAACGACTCGGCCAAGCGCAGACCGAGATCGTCCCGCACCTTGAACCGGTCCACCACCACGTCAATCGTGTGCTTGCGGCGCAAATCCAGGGTTGGCGGACTGTCCAGTTCCGCCACGTCACCGTCGATGCGGGCGCGCACGAAGCCTTGGGCGCGCAACTCCTGCAACAACTTGACGTGTTCGCCCTTGCGCTCCTTGACCACCGGCGCCAGCAGCATCAGCCGTTCGCCCTCCGGCAGCGCCAGCACCTGATCCACCATTTGGCCGACGGTCTGGGCGTCGAGATCGATGCCGTGGTCCGGACAGCGGGGAATCCCGGCCCGCGCGTACAGCAGCCGCAGATAGTCGTAAATCTCGGTGATCGTCCCCACCGTGGAACGGGGATTGTGCGAGGTGGATTTCTGCTCGATGGAAATCGCCGGCGACAGCCCTTCGATGTGGTCCACGTCCGGCTTTTCCATCAGCGACAGGAACTGCCGCGCGTAGGCCGACAGCGATTCGACGTAGCGGCGCTGGCCTTCGGCGTACAGCGTGTCGAACGCCAGCGAGGACTTGCCGGAACCGGACAGGCCGGTGATCACGATCAGCCGGTCGCGGGGCAGGTCGAGGTCGATGTTTTGCAGATTGTGGGTGCGGGCGCCGCGTATCTTGATGGTGTCCATGCGCGTGAAGATGGGGAATGATCGGGTTGGAGGCCACCATGATAGCGCCCGATCCGCGCGGGATGCTCGACCAAACGGATAAACACCGCCTCTGCCGTCCGAAGCACGCGCCGGCGAAAGGTTCGCGCCATCAATGGGGAGGACACGGCGCTCGCCGGCGCTCTAATAGATATTAGCTATCTATCATTTTGTTATATTCGATTTTCAATAAACCACACTTTTTGAAATAGTGGATTCACCGGGCAGCCTTGCCCGCACCGCTCCCAGGAATTCGATGATGGCCGAGACGACGATTCCGACCACCACCGCCGGCAGCCTCATCGCCGACGATGCCATTTCCTGTAATACACTGATCCAAAACCGAAAAGGAAAGCATCATGAGTGACCAAAAGAAACTGACCACCACTGCCGGGTGCCCGGTCGCCCACAATCAGAACGTGATGACCGCGGGACCACGGGGTCCGCAACTGTTGCAGGATGTCTGGTTCCTGGAAAAACTCGCCCACTTCGACCGCGAAGTCATCCCCGAGCGGCGGATGCACGCCAAGGGGTCCGGCGCCTACGGCACCTTCACCGTCACCCACGACATCACTCAATACACGCGCGCCAAAATCTTTTCCCAGGTCGGCAAGAAGACCGAACTGTTCGCGCGATTCACCACCGTGGCCGGGGAGCGCGGCGCGGCCGACGCCGAGCGCGACATCCGGGGCTTCGCCGTCAAGTTCTACACCGAGGAAGGCAACTGGGACCTGGTCGGCAACAACACGCCGGTGTTCTTCCTGCGCGATCCGCTCAAGTTCCCCGACCTCAACCACGCGGTCAAGCGCGATCCGCGCACCAACATGCGCAGCGCGAAGAACAACTGGGACTTCTGGACCTCGCTGCCCGAAGCGCTGCACCAGATCACTATCGTCATGAGCGACCGCGGCATTCCCGCCACCTACCGCCACATGCATGGCTTCGGCAGCCACACCTTCAGTTTCATCAACGCCAGGAACGAGCGTTACTGGGTGAAGTTCCACTTCAAGTCACACCAGGGCATCCGGAATCTGACCGACGCCGACGCCGACGCCATCATCGGCAAGGATCGCGAGAGCCACCAGCGCGACCTCTACGAGAGCATCGAGCGCGGCGACTTCCCGAAATGGACGCTCAAGGTGCAGATCATGCCGGAAGCCGACGCCGCGAAGGTGCCCTATCACCCCTTCGACCTCACCAAGATCTGGCCGCACAAGGACTATCCGCTGATCGAGGTCGGCGTGATGGAACTGAACCGCAATCCGGAAAACTTCTTCGCGGAAGTAGAACAGTCGGCCTTCAATCCTGCCAACATCGTGCCCGGCATCGGCTTTTCGCCCGACAAGATGTTGCAGGGGCGGCTGTTCTCCTACGGCGATGCCCAACGCTACCGGCTCGGGGTGAACCACCATCTCATTCCGGTCAATGCGCCGCGCTGCCCGGTCCACAGCTACCACCGCGACGGCGCCATGCGGGTCGACGGCAACCACGGCGGCACGCTGGGCTACGAGCCGAACGATCAGGGCGAATGGGCCGAACAGCCGGATTATGCCGAGCCGCCGTTGAGCCTGGAGGGCGCGGCGGATCACTGGAATCACCGTGAGGATGCGGATTACTACTCGCAGCCGGGCGCCCTGTTCCGCCTGATGACACCGGCCCAGCGGCAAGCATTATTCGAGAACACCGCGCGTTCCATGGAAGGCGTGCCGCGCGAGATTCAAATCCGCCATGTCGGCAACTGCCTGAAGGCCGATCCCGCATACGGTCAGGGCGTCGCCAATGCCCTCGGCATTGCCACGAGCGAGGTTCCCGCCTAAGAGGCGTTTTTGTACAGCCTCTGGTGAGCTAAGTCGTTGAAAAAACGCCCTCACCCCCAACCCCTCTCCCGGAGGGAGAGGGGAGTTTTTGTACAGGTTCTAAGAGCCTGTGCAAAAACTCCCCTTTCCCCGCAGCGGCACGGTCGTTCCGCGAGCGGGGGGCATCAGCCCCCTGTTTCGCGGAACGCGGCAAGGCGTCGGCGCTAGCGGCTGGGGCGGAAACAGCGGACTCATACCGTTTCTCAATGGATTTTATGGTTCAGAATCGTAGGGCGGGTTAGAGCGTCAGCCCGTAACCCGCCGATTCGATTGCGGTTTCGGCGGGTTACGCTTCGCTAACCCGCCCTACATGGGAAATATAAAACCTATCGGGAATTGGTATCACGTCCGCCGCTCGCCGGCGACGCCAAGCGCAAGCGCCAACGGTCGGCGATCTATCGCTCGGTGCGGTGACCCCAGCCTGACCGGCAAAATTGATTTGATCATGATTTTCGCTCCATCCCCTCCAGGATAGTACTATTGACGGCCTTGGCTCGAAGATAGAGGGGGCTCGAAGCGGGATGAAGGCGGCCGATTTAACGCATGACGGGATGACCGCAGACGAACGTCGGGCGGCGTTCTGGCTGGCGAGCGTGTTTTCGCTGCGGATGCTGGGCTTGTTCATGATCCTGCCGGTGTTCGCCCTGTACGCCGAACGCCTGCGCGGCAACACCCCGGCGCTGGCGGGACTGGCCATCGGCATCTACGGCTTCAGCCAGGCGCTGTTCCAGATTCCCTTCGGCTTCCTGTCCGACCGCTACGGTCGCAAGCGAATGATCTATCTCGGCCTGTCGATCTTCGCCGCCGGCAGCGTCGTCGCGGCGCTGGCCGATTCGATCTGGGGCGTCATTCTCGGTCGCGCCCTGCAGGGCGGCGGCGCGGTGTCGGCGGCGGTGATGGCGCTGGCGGCGGATCTGACCCGCGAGGAACACCGGATCAAGGTGATGGCGGCGATCGGCATCACTATCGGCCTGTCGTTCGCGGCCTCGATGATCGTGGGACCCGTGCTGAACGGTTGGGTCGGAGTGCCGGGCATTTTCTGGCTGACCGGTCTGTTCGCCCTGCTCGGCGTCGCGGTGGTGCGGTTCCTGGTGCCCGATCCCCTGGCGAGCCGCGTCCACCGCGACGCCGAGCCGGTCGCCTCGCAGTTCGGACGGGTACTGTTCGACGGCCAGTTGCTGCGGCTGAATTTCGGCATCTTCACCCTGCATCTGCTGCTCACCGCCACCTTTGTCGCCGTGCCCCTGGCCTTGCGCGACGCCGGTCTGCCGAGCGATCGACATTGGGAAGTTTATCTGCCGGCACTGGTGCTTTCGATGGCGGTGATGGTGCCGTTCGTCATCCTCGCTGAAAAATACCGGCGGCTGAAACCGGTTTTTCTCGGAGCCATTGCGATCCTGACCTTGAGCGAATTCGGCTTGTTGAGCCTGCACGATACGGTGTGGGAAACCAGCGTGCTGCTGCTGGTTTTCTTCACCGGATTTAATTTGCTGGAAGCCACCCTGCCCTCGCTGATCGCCAAAATGGCCCCGCCCGACGCCAAGGGCACGGCGATGGGCATCTATTCCAGCAGCCAGTTCCTGGGCGCTTTCGCCGGCGGCGCGCTGGGCGGCTGGCTGCGGGGACTGTACGGCTTGAAGGGCGTGTTCGCTTTCGCCACGCTGGGCGCCCTGGCCTGGTTGCTGGTAGCCTGGACCATGCGAAGCCCGCGCTATCTGAGCAGTTATTTGCTGAACGTGGGCGCGCTGGATGAAGTCGAAGCCCGGCTTTTGGCGCTGCGGTTGGGCCAGGTGCCGGGCGTGGCGGAAGCGGTGGTCGTGGCCGCCGAGGGCGTGGCCTACCTCAAGGTCGACCGGCACGCCCTGGATGAGGTGGCATTGCGGGAGTTGGTGGCGACGTAACGCCCCACGGGCAAAGGGCATTCGCCGACCCACAGGTACAATTTGCCAATCAGTGGCACATAATTTATTATTTGCCACGAAAAAAGTTCGATGGCAAAGCGGCGGAACCATGACGGAAACCCCACAAATTGAGGTGCAGGTCGGGCGGCAGGGCCGTCTCGTGATCCCCGCCGCGTTGCGCCGGGCGCTAGGGCTGGCGGAAGGCGATACCCTGCTGGCGCGGCTGGAAAATGAACGGTTGGTGCTGGAAAAACGGTCCACGATCCAGCAACGCCTGAAAGCCCGCTTTGCCGCCGTTCCGCCCGAAATCAGCCTGGTCGACGAATTGATCGCCGAACGCCGGACCGAATACCGGCGGGAAACCGCCTGATGAACGTGGTAATCGACGCCTCGGCCCTGCTCGCCTGGCTGCACGGCGAAGCGGGGGCGGAGTCGGTGGACGCCGCATTGGCCGAAGCCGCCATCTCCAGCGTCAACTGGGCCGAGGTCGTCCAGAAAGCCCTGGGGCGGGGTGTGGATGTTGCCGGCATGCGCGAGGACTTGGCGGCTCTTGGGCTAAACGTCGTACCGTTCGACGCCGAGGACGCGGAACGGGCCGGCCGGCTGTGGTCCCTGACCCAACCCTGCGGTTTGTCGCTGGGAGATCGCGCCTGTCTGGCGCTGGGCCTTCGACTGGCTGCCCCGGTACTGACCGCCGACCGCGCATGGGCCCCGTTGGAAACGACACTGGGTATTTCAATTCGGGGCGTACGATGATTTTCCCCCTACCTCCAACGCCTCTGCCCATCGAGGGAGAGGAGAGTTCCAATATGGCTCCCGTGAGTCCGCAAGGAGTTGAACAACATGGCTAGCGTGAACAAAGTCATCCTGATCGGCAATCTGGGCAAGGACCCGGAAGTGCGCTACATGCCCAGCGGTGACGCGATTACCCACATCAGCATCGCCACCACGGAGACATTCAAGGACCGCAACGGTGAAAAGCAGGAACGTACCGAGTGGCACCGAGTGGTTTTTTTCGGCGCTCTCGCGAAAATTGCCGGCGAATACCTGAAAAAAGGCCGCTCGGTGTATGTCGAAGGCCGCATTCAAACCCGCAAGTGGCAGGGGCAGGATGGCCAGGATCGCTACAGCACCGAAATCGTCGCCAATGAGATGAAAATGCTGGGCGGGCGCGGCGATTCCGGCGGCAGCGCGCCTTTCGCGGCAGAAGGCGGCGAGTCGGAATTCACTCCCTCGCCACGGCCGCAAAGCCAAAACGCGCCAGCGGCAGCCCGTTCGCCGGCTCCGTCCGCGCCGCCGGCCGGCGACAACGGATTCGACGACGATATTCCGTTCTGAGTACTACCCCCCACCTCAATCCTCCCCCACCAGGGGGAGGGAGCTTGCTCAAAACCGCCCCAGCGCCTCGCCGGTCTGAGCCAGCAATCGCGCCAGCCAGGATTTCTTCCCGGTGTAGACGATTTCGTACAGATCGGCATCGGCGCTGGCGGCCAGCAGGTAGTCGTCGCTGGTCCGCAACTCGTCCACCAGCCGGCACTCCAGCGCCCTGGCCCCGAACCAGTACTCGCCGGTGGCCACCCGATCGAGATCGACCGGCGGGCGGTGAGTTTTCACGAATTCCTTGAACAGGGCGTGGGTCACTTCGATCTCCTCCTGGAACTTGTGGCGGCCCTTTTCGGTGTTCTCGCCGAAGATCGTTACCGTGCGCTTGAATTCGCCGGCCATGAACTGCTCGTAATCGATGTCGTGCTTTTTGAGCAGCCGGTTGAAGTTCGGCAACTGGGCGATGACGCCGATCGAACCGAGGATGGCGAAGGGCGCGGCGATGATGCGGTCGGCCACGCAGGCCATTAGGTAGCCGCCGCTGGCCGCCACCTTGTCCACCGCCACCGTCAGTTTCACCTGGCGGTCGCGAATCCGCAGCAACTGCGCCGCCGCCAGCCCGTAGGCATGGACCAGCCCGCCGGCGCTTTCCAGCCGCAGCACCACCTCGTCCTCCGGCTGGGCGGCGGTCAGCACCGCCGTCACCTCCTCGCGCAGCGAAGCCACCGCCGCGGCGCGGATGTCGCCGTGGAAATTCAGCACGAACACCCGCCGACGCTGGGCCTTTTCGCGCTCCTTGTCCCGTGCCTTGCGTTCCTTCTGGAACTGTTTGAACGCCTTCTTGGGCAGGGTCGATGCCTTGATGGCGAAGGCCATGCTGTCGTAACCGTCGTTGAGATAGCGGATATCCAGCCGCCCCCGGCTTTCCGGCTGCTCGCCGCCGCGCCGCGCCAGCACCACGATACCGCCCACCACCACCAGCAGTGCCGCCACGAGGGTAGCGGTCTTGGCCAGAAACATCCCGTACTCGCTCAGAAATTCCATCGTATCCTCTCGAATTTGTCGCCGTGAGGGGGAAGTCGGCCCGCTAGCGCCCCCCCAAGGGCGATGCTATAGTTTTCAGCCCCGTTATGGTCTTCCCGATTTGGAATTAGACTGAATCCAACGCTAACTTATTAATTCAAAAACACTTAAAACTTAACACTTGAAAATTGAAACTTGAAACCCAACCCATGACCCGCAAACTGTACATCAAGACTCACGGCTGCCAGATGAACGAATACGACTCCGCCCGGATGGCGGACGGCTTGCGCGCGGCCTGCGGTCTGGAGCGTACCGACGATCCCGCTCAGGCGGACGTGTTGCTGCTCAATACCTGCTCGATTCGCGAAAAGGCCCAAGAGAAAGTGTTCTCGCAACTGGGGGTCTGGAAAGCCTTGAAAATCCGCCGTCCCGACATGGTGATCGGGGTCGGCGGCTGCGTCGCCAGCCAGGAAGGCGAGTCCTTGCGCGAGCGGGCGCCGCAGGTGGACCTGGTGTTCGGCCCGCAGACCCTGCACCGGTTGCCGGAGATGCTGGCGGCGGTGTGGGCCGAAGGGAAACCCCAGGTCGATGTGTCCTTCCCGGAGATCGAAAAGTTCGACCGGCTGCCGGAGCCGCGCGCCGAGGGTCCCACCGCCTTCGTGTCGGTCATGGAGGGTTGCAGCAAATATTGCACCTTCTGCGTGGTGCCCTACACGCGCGGCGAGGAAGTCAGCCGGCCGTTCGACGCCGTGCTGGCCGAGGTCGCGGCACTGGCGGCGCAGGGCGTGCGCGAGGTCAACCTGCTCGGTCAGAACGTCAACGCCTACCGCGGGCCGACGAGCGATGGCGACATCGCCGACCTGGCGCTGCTGATCGAACACATCGCCGCCATCGACGGCATCGACCGCATCCGCTACACCACTTCGCATCCGGTGGAATTCTCCGACCGGCTGATCGAAGTTTACGCCCGCGTGCCGCAACTGGTCAGCCATCTGCACCTGCCGGTGCAAAGCGGCTCCGACCGCATTCTGGCATTGATGAAGCGCGGCCATACCGCTCTGGAATACAAGGCCAAGATCCGCAAACTGCGCGCCATCCGGCCCGACCTCAGCCTTTCCTCGGATTTCATCGTCGGCTTCCCCGGCGAAACCGAGCGGGATTTCGACGCGACGATGGCGCTGATCGAAGACATCGGCTTCGATCACAGCTTCAGTTTCGTCTACAGTCCCCGGCCCGGCACTCCCGCCGCCAGTATGCCCGATCCCACTCCTCCGGCGATCAAAAAAGCGCGGCTGAGCCGCCTGCAGGCGCGTATCGAAGCCGGCGCCCACGCCATCAGCCGGCGGATGGTGGGCACGGCGCAGCGGGTGCTGGTGGACAAGCCCTCGCGCAAGGACGGGCGACAACTGGCTGGCCGCACCGAAAACAACCGGGTGGTCAATTTCGACGGTCCGGCCGGATTGATCGGCCACTTTGCCGAGGTCGCCATCACCGAGGCGCTGCCCAATTCCCTGCGCGGCCGGCTGGTGGCCTGCCCGGAATTGCCGCCCGCCACGATGCAACAAGTCAGTTGATGAGTGTAACCGCTCCCCCACCTTCCTTGAATCCCAACGTTTCCCCCAAATTTCAGGACCTGTTGCTGGAACCGGCCGACAACGTCCGGCTGGCCAATCTGTGCGGGAACCTGGACGAGCACTTGCGCCAGGTCGAACGTCGGCTGGGCGTGGAGATCAACAATCGCGGCCACCAGTTCCGGGTGATCGGCGATCCGTCGGCGGTCGCGGTCGCGGTCGCGGTGCTGGAAGCCCTCTACCGCAGCACCGGCGCCGAGGCCCTGACCCCGGCTCGAGTGCATCTGTTCTTGCAGGAAGCCGGCGCCGAGGCCCTGATCGGAGATGAGGAAACGGAGGCCGACGAGGTGCTCATCCGGACCCGGCGCGGGCTGATTCGCGGTCGCGGCCCCAACCAGCAACGCTACCTGTGGAACATCCAGCACCACGATCTCAATTTCGGGGTGGGGCCGGCCGGCACCGGCAAAACCTATCTGGCGGTGGCCTGCGCCGTGGACGCGCTGGAAAGCAACGTAACGCGGCGGCTGGTGCTGGTGCGGCCGGCGGTGGAAGCCGGCGAGCGGCTGGGTTTCCTGCCCGGCGACATGGCCCAGAAAATCGATCCCTATCTCCGCCCCCTCTACGACGCTCTGTACGAGATGCTGGGCTTCGAGCGGGTCGCCAAGCTGATCGAGCGCAACATCATCGAGGTCGCGCCGCTGGCGTTCATGCGCGGTAGAGCGCAACCGCTAACCACGCCGGTTTTGACCGAAAATGGCTGGCGCGAAATGGGCAGCCTCCAGGTTGGGGATTATGTCGTTGGCTCGAATGGTCATCCTACCCAGGTTTTGGGTGTTTACCCGCAAGGCAGGAAACCGGTCTATCGCGTCACCCTGACGGATGGGGCCAGCACGCTCTGCTGCGCCGAACACCTTTGGGTCGTCTACACTGCCAGCGACAAGCGTCGGCACAAGCCGCCAAGAATCCTGGCCACGCAGGCCATGATGGGGAACTTGCGCGCCGCCCACCAGCATCGTTATGAGTTGCCCGTGCTGTCCGATCCCGTCCGCTATCCCGAGCGGGATGTTCCCCTGGATCCCTATGCGCTGGGATTGTTGCTGGGGGATGGGTGTATCACGACATCCACCACCCCTTCTTTTTCGAGTCAGGATTCCGAACTGGTCGAGGCGTTGGCTCGAGCGCTGGCGCCTCACGCCGTCATACCGACGCACAGGAATGGATCGGACTATGTCCTGAAACACACTCAAGCCAGCCGAGGCGGATTACGCATTCCAAACCCGGTCACGGTCATCCTGCGCGATCTGGAACTGGCGGGTACTCGTTCGGGAACGAAGTTCATCCCTGAATTGTATTTGCGCAATAGCGTCCAGGTTCGCCTGGGTGTATTGCAAGGTCTTCTGGATACCGATGGCAATGCCTGCGCCCAGCAGGGACGTACCTGCCGGATTCAGTACGTCACCACTTCCGAACGCCTTAAGGAGGATGTGATTGATTTGGTGCGCTCGCTGGGAGGTGTCGCACGTCACCGGGCGAGGAAAGCCGAGGGGCGCAAACCCGGCTTTGCCAATGGTCGCGACATTCCCTATCGCGCGGACGCTTTTGTGCTGGACATCCGGTTACCGGCGGGCATGAACCCTTTCCGGTTAACGCGCAAAGCGGAACCGTGCGCAAAATATGGAGCAGGTCGTCCCATGCGTTTCATTACAAATATTGAACCGGCGGGTGAAGCAGAAACCCAGTGCATTCGCGTCGATGCCTCAGACCATTTATACGTGACTGAAGAGTTCATCTTGACTCATAACACGCTGAACGATTCCTTCATCATCCTCGACGAGGCCCAGAACACCACGGTCGAGCAGATGAAGATGTTTCTGACCCGCATCGGCTTCGGCTCGACGGCAGTCGTCACCGGCGACGTGACCCAGGTGGATTTACCGCGCAACGTCCCGTCCGGCTTGCGGCAGGTGTTGCAAGTGCTCGAGGATGTGGACGGCATCAGCATGACCTTTTTTAACGCCCGCGATGTGGTGCGACATCCGCTGGTGCAGCGAATCGTTAATGCGTACCAGGTTTGGGAACAAAATCAGGAGCACGCCGACCGCGCGTGAGAATGTTCCTTCCACACCCCGCAGACGAATTGCTCAAGTCAGCGGCAGAACAAAATGGTGCCTGCCGCGCCGACCTCAATCCCCCCGTTCCACCTTGACCACCTTGATCATATTCGCGCCGCCGGACACGCCGACCGGCACGCTGGCGGTGAACACCACGATCTCGCCTTCCCGCGTCATGCCCTTGTTGAGCAGAAATTCGGTGGCGGAACTCAACAGATCGTCCACGGAGGTGACGACGGTCCCCAGTTGCAGCGGCGTCACCCCCCAGACCAGAGCCAGTTTGCGCAAGGTGGCCAGTTTCGGACTGAAGGCGATCAACGGCGCCAGCGGCCGGAACTTGGCCAGGCCCAACACGCTCGCTCCGCTGTTGGTGAAGCCGACGATGTAGCGGGCGCACACCTTGTCGGCCAGGTCCATGGTGGCGAAATGGACGGCGTCCTCGATCCGCAGGCAGGCCCTGGCCAACAGATCCGCCTGGGTCAGCACGTTTTTCTCCATGAGGGTCTTGAAGATGTCGCTGGCCTCGACGCTCAGGGCGATGTCCTTCATCATCCGCACCGCCTCGACCGGATACTGGCCGGCGGCGGTTTCCGCCGACAGCATCACCGCGTCGGTCCCGTCCAGAATGGCGTTGGCGACATCGTTGGCCTCGGCGCGAGTCGGACGGGGATTGTTGATCATCGATTCCAGCATCTGGGTGGCGGTGATCACCGGCTTGCCGGCGATGTTGCACTGGCGGATGAGGGTTTTCTGCATCAGCGGCACGTCCTGCGGCGAGGTTTCCACCCCCAGATCGCCGCGCGCCACCATGATGGCGTCGGCCACGGCGATGATCTCCTCGATGTGCCGGAACGCTTCCGGCTTTTCGATCTTGGCGATGATCGGAATCTTGCGGCCGTAGGTGGTCAGCATGACATCGATCAGTTCCTTGACGTCGTCGGCGTCGCGCACGAACGACAGCGCCACGTAATCCAGCCAGTGGTCGTAGGCGAACTGCAAATCGGCCCGGTCCTTGTCGGTGATCGCCGAAATCCTGAGCTTGACGTTGGGCAGGTTGACGCCCTTGCGCGGCTTCAGCCGGCCGCCGTTGATCACCTGGGTGAAAATCTCGTGCCCCTCGATCCGTTCGACCACGAACTCGAACAGCCCGTCGTCGATCAGCACCCGGTCGCCCGGCTTCACCTCCTCGTGCAGACCGCGATGGTCGATGGACACTTTCTTGATGCCGTCGTGGACCCCGCCCACCAGATCGTCGGTGGTCAACACCAGGATTTCGCCGGCCGCCACGTCCAGGGATTCACCCTCCAGTTGGCCGAGCCGAATCTTCGGGCCTTGCAAATCCTGGAAGATGGCGATGTATCGATTCAGCTTCTGGGCCGCTTCCTTGACCAGCCGCACCGATAGCGCGTGATCCTCGTGATTGCCGTGGGAAAAATTGAGCCGGATGACGTCGGCCCCTTCCCGCAGCAGTTTCTCCACCGTGTCCGGATTGCGGGAATTCGGCCCCAACGTCGCCACGATCTTGGTGAACTTCATGATTTTCGCCATCTTCGGTATCGCTCCCAACCCCCTCTCCCCAACCCTCTCCCCCATGAATGGGGGAGAAGGGACTAAGCAGTTACTGTAAAGGATGCGGCGGTTGCGCTCAAAGCGGTTCGAGCGGCGACGAACTGCTTTTTCCCAAGGTTCGGGCGGCAATTCGCGCCAGCTTGATTAAACTGATTCGTGCAAGACAAACCAACGCGAGGTTTTCAATGACTGACGTGTTTACCCGTATTTTGCGAATCGATCTGCCCGAAGCGCTGCAATGCGACGAATCCGGCAAGAATCCAGCCTTTACGATCAGCTTCGTCACCGACGGAGCGGTACCGTTTCCGCAAGTGATCCTGCACGCCCCGGACGGCCAACATCTGATCAAGGGCGACGCGATCCAGGCCAGTGCCGGCGGCGGCGAACACACCTACACCGCGAGCGTTCCGGCCGGGCTGCTGTGGCCCAACACTATCAACGTGCAGGTGGAAGGCTGCCGCAAGGCCGACATCCGCCAGTCCGGCGGCGGCGACTGGATCAAGGAGTTCCGTTCGTTGCGGATCGCGCCGAACGCCAAGGTCAAGCCGGTTATCCGGGTCGCGACCGGGCCGGGCGATGCACCGGTCAAGCTGTATTTCGGCATCCACAAGCACATGCACCAGCCCTACTACAACGCCACCGACCGGCTGTACTGGGACGGCGAGAAGGATTCGATCTTCGGGGCGCGCGGCGGCCCTTATACCCATTTCATCCCGACCGCCGTGCGCCAGTACATCGGCGGGGGTCTGCCCCACGCCGGCCTGTCCACCAGCTGGAGCGGCTCGCTGATCGAACAACTCGACCGCTGCGCCGCCGACGGGCTGTGCGGTGGACGCTTCGGCGGCTGGAACCAGGAGCTGCGCGCGGTCGCCCAGGAGAAAACGGTTCTGGGTCATCCGCGCGTCGATTTCGTGGCCTTCGGCTTCTTCCATCCGCTGATGGCGCTGACCCCGGCCCGCAACATCGTCAAGCAGGTGGAATGGCATCGCGGCATCATCCGCGCGGCGTTCGGCATCGAGGCGTCCAGCGTGATGTTTCCGCCCGAAACCGCTTTCCACGTCCGCATGATTCCGGCGTTGAACCAGGCCGGGGTCAAGGCGGTGATTTACGACTCCATCCACCGCTTCCGGGCCTGCCAGGATTATCCCTACGCCGGGATCAACGAGGGCATGCTGCCGCCCAACCGCGCCGAGCAGGTCAACCCGCCGGTCAACGACTGGCTGCAACTGCGCAACATCTGGGCCGGGTCGAAGATTTCGCCCAGCCTGCTGCGGCCGGAGTACGTGCAATACGAAGACCCCGAGGGCCAGGTTCACCAAATCATCGCGGTGCCGGCGGAGCGCTACATCGGCAACGAAGACGCGCGCGGTGGCTTCGGAGCCTTGCAATACCCCGACGTGCTGGGGCAGGTCTACAACCACATCGTGGATACCGGCGGCTTCGATCCCAAACACCCGCCGTTCTTCCTGCTGCACTCCGACGGCGACAACCACGGCGGCGGCGCGGACAGCTACTACAACCACAACACCGGGCAACTGGTGCAGTGGTTGCAGGGCGATCCGCGCTTCGAACTGACCACCGTGCACGACTATCTGGACCGCTTCCCGCCCGATCCGGCCCGAGCCGCTCACATCGAACCGGGTTCCTGGAGCGGCGCGGACAACGGCGATCCGCAGTTCATGAAGTGGTTCAGCCGTTACGACCAGCCCTACTCGCCCGACCTGAATTCCTGGGCGGTGCTGACGGCGTTCCAGAACGTGGCGCACGCGCTGGAGGATGCCCTGCCCGGCCAGCCGTGGCTGGACGACATCAGCCGGCTCATGCTGACCGCCGAGACCAGTTGCTACTGGTACTGGACCGGCCAGCACGTCTGGGACCAGCAGGTCACCAACGCCGCCAACGCGGGTTACGGCATGGTCAAGAGCGAGGTGGACGCCGTGCTGTCGGCCGGGAAGGATCGCACCGGGCCGACCATCTTCGCGCCGTGGGTCACGCCCGAAAATCCGGGCGGCAGGCGCTGGGGACAAGGTTGTCTGCTCGACGCGCCGCGCGAGGGGACGGTGCATACCTTCGTGTACGACATCGCCGGCCTGAAGCGGGTGACGCTGGTATTGCGCGCGGCCACGGGTGAAACTCGCATGGCGATGACCGACAACGGTCCTTATCCGTCGCAGACCGGCGCGGCCATCACGGCGAATTACTTCACCGCCAAACTGCCGGTCGGCGCCGGCGACGTGCGCTATTACATCGAGGCGGAGGACGGCAAGGGCAACATCTCGCGCGGGGCGCTGGAGCGGGTGTATTTGGCGTAGACTGACGTGGCCCGGATGAGTTCAGGATATTTGCCGAGCAAAAATCCGGGCCATTCCATTTTGCAACAGGCTCTAAAGACAATGGCGCCAATCGAACAAAATCACAAAAAAGCTAACGGGCTACTACAGCTCGCGCTCAAGTACCATCATAGAAAACGGTATGAAGAAGCCGCATGGTTATATCAGAAAATCATTGATATTTATTCTAAATTTCATTCTAAAGACCTGGAAGCCGTCGAATATGCCCGCATCAATTTAACCGCTCTCAATACAAAGATAGAAAACCTGCAACCCGCCAAGCCAAAGGAACTCCAGGCAGTCGATTCCCTGCCGGACGACAACGAGCCCGTCAGTATTGATCCGACCGTACCCCCCACATATTTACCTGTCTCTCCATCACCCATCGCGGAAAACGCGGCGCTCCCAAATTCGATGAGGCGTGCCATGGGACCCATGCACGTCACCGTCCGCGTTGAGAACATGGCGCGCTCCGGCAAACCTTACGAGAACGAATTTCTGGTCGATACCCGGGTGATAGATTGCCTCGCGCCCGCCAGCGCCCTGCAAAAAGCCGGCATTGCCGTGGAAGGGCGGGATGTGTATGAAATGGCCAATGGCGAAATCCTTGAATACCCCTATGGTTTTGCTCTCGTCTCTTTCATGGGATCAAAAACGGTGACTCAGATCATTTTCGGCCCGGAAGACGTGGAACCCATCCTCGGGGTGGCGGCGCTCGAAAACGTCGGCATCGGCATCGATCCGGTCTCGCGAACCCTCAAGCGCATGGGGGCCAAACCGCTAAAGCAAGCCATCCCCCACAAGCCACCCGCCAAGGATTAGAGGTTGTATAAAAACCAACTGATAAAACCTCCGCGGGATACGCATGGCATAACCCACGACGCCGCGTCCGCCGCGACCCTCAACCCCCAACCCTCTCTCCCGCAAGCGGGCGAGGGGAACGAACGGTTACGCCTTGGCGCGTTGCTACCCGCCGACCCGGCCCGGATGGCGAAAAGTGACATGCGCCGGTCATCCAAGTTCGAGTAAGATGCCCGGCGCATTCGATGCGGGCGGCACGCGCCGTCGGCGAACCGGCGGCGATCCGCGCGCACTAAGTCACCATTATGACCAAGAAAATCATCCTCACCCTCGCCGGCCTGCTGCTCCTGGTGGGCGCGCTGGCCGGCACCAAGCTGTTTCAGTTCCAAACCATGTTCGCCGCCGGCGCCGATTTCGCGCCGCCGCCGGAGACCGTCACCACCACCGAGGTGAAACAGGACACCTGGCAGCCCACCCTGACCGCCGTCGGCTCGGTGGTCGCCGTGCAGGGCGTCACGCTCGGCGCCGAAGTGGCCGGCACGGTCAAACAGATCGCGTTCGAGTCGGGGGAAACCGCCAAGGCCGGCGACCTGCTGGTGGAACTCGACAGTTCCATCGAACAGGCCCAGCTCCGTTCCGCCGTCGCCGCCGCCGATCTCGCCCGCGCCAATCTGGATCGTGCCCGCGACCTGCGCGCCAAGAACATGATGTCCACGGCCGATCTCGACGCCGCCGACGCGCAGGCCAAACAGGCCAACGCCCAACTGGACAACATCCGCGCGACCATCGCCAAGAAAGCCATCCGTGCTCCTTTCGCCGGCCGGGTCGGCATCCGGCAGGTCAACCTCGGCCAATTCCTCAACACCGGCGATCCCATTGTCACCCTGCAATCGCTCGATCCGATGTACGTGGATTTTTCGCTACCCCAGCAGCGCCTCGCTCAACTGAGCGTCGGCATGGCCGTGCGGGTCACCACCGATGCCTTTCCCGACCGAACCTTCGAAGGCGAGCTGACCGCCATCAACTCCGAAGTCGATACCGCCACCCGCAACGTTCGCCTGCGGGCCACCCTGGCCAACGCCCACGGCCTGCTGCGACCCGGCCTGTTCGTCAACGTCGCCATCGTGCTGCCCGAAGCCGAACCGGTGCTGATGATTCCCGCCACCGCGGTGCTGTACGCGCCCTATGGCGATTCGGTGTTCGTGGTCGAGGAGAAAAAAGACGAGAAAACCGGCGTGATCGGCAAGGTGCTCGGCCAGCGCTTCGTCCGCCTCGGCAAGACCCGCGGCGATTTCGTGGTGGTGACCTCGGGTCTTGCCGCCGGACAGACCATCGTCACCACCGGCGTGTTCAAACTCCGCAACGGCATGTCCGTGGTGGTGGACAACAAGCTGGCTCCCGACTTCCAGGTCGCGCCCAAGCCGGCCAACTCCTGACGCTGCCATGAAATCCTTCACCGACCTGTTCGTTCGCCGGCCCGTGCTGGCGATCGTGGTCAACCTGGTGATCGTCATCGCCGGTCTCCAGGCCATGTTCGCCCTCAACGTGCGGCAGTACCCGCGCAGCGACAACGCCAGCGTCACCGTCACCACCACCTACATCGGCGCCAGCGCCGATCTGGTGCGCGGTTTCATCACCACTCCGCTGGAGCGCGCCATCGCCGCCGCCGACGGCATCGAGTACCTGGAGTCGCAGAGCGCCCAGGGTCTGTCGACCATCCGCGCCCGTCTCAAGCTGAATTACGATCCGACCAAGGCGCTGGCGGAAATCAGTTCCAAGGTGGATCAGGTGCGCGGCGATCTGCCGCCCGAGGCGGAAGTGCCGGTGCTCAACATCGAATCCGCCGACAGCGAGTTCGCCTCGGCCTATCTCAGCTTCTCCTCGGACACCCTGGCGCAGAACGAGATCACCGACTATCTGGTGCGGGTGGTGCAGCCGCGCCTGTCCGCCCTCGAAGGAGTGCAGCGGGCCGAAATCCTCGGCGGGCGTACCTTCGCCATGCGGGTCTGGCTCAAACCCGACCGGATGGCGGCGCTCAACATCAGTCCGGTGCAGGTGCGCCAGGCGCTGGCCGCCAACAACTATCTCGCCGCGCTGGGCCGGACCAAGGGCGCGCTGATCGAAGTCAACCTGACCGCCAACACCGATCTGCGTTCGGTCGAGGAATTCAAGAATCTGGTGATCCGCGAACAGGGCGGCGCGCTGGTGCGGTTGTCCGACATCGCCGACGTCGCGCTGGGCGCCGAGGATTACAGCGCCGAGGTGCGCTTCTCGGGTCAGACCGCCGTCTTCATGGGCATTTTTCCGCTGCCCAACGCCAACGCCATCGACGTGATCCAGCGGGTCCGGACGGAAATGGAGCTGATTCAGAAGGATTTGCCGACCGGCCTGCGAGCCTACATCGCCTACGACGCCACCAACTACATCAACAACGCCATCAGGGAAGTGATCACCACCCTGGGCGATACCCTGCTGATCGTGGTGGTCATCATCTTCCTGTTCCTCGGCTCGTTGCGTTCGGTGCTGGTGCCGGTGGTGGCGATTCCGATTTCGCTGATCGGCGGAATTTTCCTGATGCAGGTGTTCGGCTTCACCATCAACCTGCTGACCCTGCTGGCGATCGTATTATCGGTCGGCCTGGTGGTGGACGACGCCATCGTGGTGGTGGAAAACGTCGAGCGGCACCTGCGCGAAGGGCGCAGTCCGTTCGAGGCGGCCATTCTCAGCGGTCGCGAGTTGACCGGCCCGATCATCGCCATGACGGTCACCCTCGTCGCCGTCTACACCCCCATCGGCCTGCAAGGGGGACTCACCGGCTCGCTGTTTCGCGAATTCGCCTTCACCCTGGCCGGGGCGGTCACCATCTCCGGGGTGGTGGCGCTGACCCTGTCGCCGATGCTGGCGTCCAAACTGCTCAGAACGGAGGACGAGCAGCACTGGCTGCCCTCCCACATCAACGCCACCTTCGAGCGCGTCAAGCAGTTCTACGGCCGGCGGCTGGACGAAACCCTCAGCGCCCGTCCGGCGATTTATCTGCTGTGGGGAACCCTGTCCCTGCTGATCGTGCCGATGTGGATGTTTTCGTCGGAGGAACTGGCGCCGATGGAAGATCAGGGCGTCATCTTCGGCATCGTCGAAACCGCCGCCAACGCCAGCCTCGATCAGACCAGCCGATTCACCGCCGCCGCCAATCAGGTGTTTCTGAGCGTGCCGGAGACCGAGTTCACCTTTCTGGTGACCTTCCCCACTTCCGGTTTCGGCGGCATGGTGGTGAAACCGTGGGACGAGCGCGAGCGCACCGTGTTCGAAATTCTGCCCGAGGTGCAAAAGCAACTGGGGAGCATCCCCGGCATCCAAATGTTTCCGGTCACTCCACCGGCCCTGCCGGGCGGCGGCCAGTTCCCGGTGGAATTCATCATCGCCTCGACCGCCGACACCCAGGAAATCCTCGGCATCGCCAGGGAACTCCAGGAAAAAGCCATGCGGAGCGGGATGTTCGCCTTTCCGCCGATCATCGATGTCAAGATCGACCAGCCGCAGGCGGAAATCGTGATCGACCGCGACAAGGTCGCCGCTCTCGGCCTCAACCTCCAGCAGGTGGGGGCGGACCTGACCGCGGCGGTGGGTGGCAATTTCGTCAACCGCTTCAACATCGCCGGGCGCAGCTACAAGGTCATTCCCCAGGTGCAGCGGGTAGGTCGTCTCAACCCCGACCAGTTGGAGGACATTTACGTCACCGGTCCGAACGGCCAGCTCCTGCCGTTGAGCGCGGTCGCGACCCTGCGCAACAGCACCGAGCCACGCTCGCTCAACCGTTTCCAGCAGTTGAACGCGGTGAAGATCAGCGGAGTCGCGATTCGCCCGCTGGATCAGGCGCTGCGTTTCCTGGAGGATGAAGCCGCCAAGCTCATGCCCAAGGGTTACGCGATCGACTACACCGGCGAATCGCGCCAACTGCGGACGGAAGGCGGCAGCCGGTTCTTCAAGACCATGGGCTTCGCCATCCTCCTGATCTTCCTGGTGCTGGCCGCCCAGTTCAACAGCTTCCGCGATCCGTTGATCATCCTGCTGGGCTCGGTGCCGCTCGCGCTGTTCGGCGCGTTGATCTTCACTTTTCTGAAGATGCCCAGCCCGGAAATCCCCTTCCCGCTGACGCAGGGCTGGACCACCACCCTGAACATCTACGCCAAGGTGGGTCTGGTCACCTTGATGGGGCTGATCGCCAAGAACGGGATTTTGATCGTGGAGTTCGCCAACAAGCTTCAGATGCAAGGCTTGCCCAAGCTCGAGGCGGTGCGCGACGCGTCGCTGATCCGGTTGCGGCCGATCCTGATGACCACCGCCGCCACCATCGCCGGCCACCTGCCGCTGACCTTCGTTACCGGCGCCGGCGCCGCTGCCCGCAATTCCATCGGTCTGGTGCTGGTCGGCGGCATGGCGGTGGGCACGCTGTTCACCATTTTCGTGGTGCCGGCGATCTACATGCTGATTGCCAGGGATCACGCCCACGACCGGGACGCCGAACGGGCCGCCGCCGCGGTGCGCGAAACGGCCGGGAGCCTCGCGAGATAAGGCAGGCACAACCGTTTGCTCCCCTCTCCCCAAAGAGGTTGGGGTGAGGGAGTTTTTTCCGTGCTTGGCACACCCGAGGTCGTCATAATACGCTTCCATGGGCCAGGAAATATTATCGGGGCGCCAGCGATGATACCTTGCAAATTTTAATTATCTGTTAAAATTTGTAAGGTATGTATCCCAGACTTGCTACCACCCGCCTCCGCCAGCTTGCCGGCCAGTTTCCCGCCGTCCTGATTCTCGGGGCGCGACAGGTCGGCAAGACGACCCTGGCCCGGCTGACTTTTCCCGATCTGCCCTATTGCGATCTGGAAGATCCCGCCACGCAGGCGCTGTTTGCCGAAGATCCGCGCTTTCAATTGGATGCGCGCGCCAGGCATGGCATCATGCTCGACGAGGCGCAGCAAGTGCCGGCGCTGTTTGCCGCTCTGCGCGGCGCTATCGACGCGGATCGGCAAGCGATGGGCCGGTTCATCGTCCTGGGTTCCGCCCAGCCCACGCTGGTGCGACAAGTCGCCGAAAGTCTCGCCGGACGGGTCGGCATCCTGGAGCTGGCCCCGTTGACCTAGCGCGAAACGGCGCCGGTCGGAGAGGTCGGCCCGGAACCGGATTACCGGCCGTTGTGGCTCGGCGGTGGGTTCCCCGATGCCTGCACGGCTCCTGCCAGGGGCGGCCATTTCCGCGACTGGTGGGAATCCTATCTGCGCACCTATACCGAGCGTGATCTGCCGATGCTGGGCGTGGCGGCCGAGCCCTTGCTGATGCGCCGCCTGCTCACCATGCTGGCTCATGCGCAGAGTGGCTTGGCCAATTACAATCAGCTGGCGACCGCCCTGGGTGTGGCCAACCGGACAGTGCAGCGCTATGTGGACATTCTGGAGCAGAGCTTTCTATTGCGCCGCCTGCCGCCGTATTTCCGCAATATCGGCAAGCGCCTGGTGAAAGCGCCCAAGCTGTATTTGCGCGATACCGGCCTATTGCATCATCTGCTGAATATCGACTGCCTTGAAGCCCTCGAAAACCATCCGATTCGCGGGGCGAGCTGGGAAACGTTCGTGCTGGAGGATTTGCTGCGGCGCGAAGCGATCGCGCATCCGCACGGCCAGCCGCATTTCTGGCGAACGGCCAGCGGCGCGGAAGTGGATTTGCTGCTCGAGCGCGGCGGCGCACTGCACGCCGTGGAGGTCAAAACCGCCCGTGCCGCATCGCCCTATCTGGCGCGCGGGCTGCGGGCGATTCTCGAAGACACCGGCGCCGTCAGCGCCACCATCATCGATCAAGGCAAGGATGCGGAACCTCTGGCCGCCGGGATCAGCCGCCGCAGCTTCGGCCTGTCCGGCGACTGGCTACCTTAAGACGGATAGTTTCAATCAATTGCCTCCCGCTTCCGACCGCCGCAGCCAGGGCAGTCCCAGCAGGGGCGTCAACCCGATCAGCGCCACCACGATCATCAGCAGCCCCAGATTGTCGTAGTCGCCCTGCA